>CAYNTR010000027.1:0-5843 GCA_964400255.1 uncultured Halobacteria archaeon | reverse complement strand
CCCTCCACCAGTTGGGAATGATACACCAGAACCAGGGCAGGTACGAGGAAGCCGTCAAAAAGTATGAAGAGAGCCTGAAATTAAAGAAAGAGCTGGGGGACAAAAGCGGGATTGCAAGCGCCCTCCACCAGTTGGGAATAATACACGAGGACCAGGGCAGGTATGAGGAAGCGGTGAAACTGTATGAAGAGAGCTTGAAACTAGCGAATGAGCTGGGGAACAAAAGCGGGATTGCACGCGCCCTCCACCAGTTGGGAAATGTGCACTATTCGCAGGGCAGGTACGAGGAAGCGGTGAAACTGTATGAAGAGAGCCTGAAATTAAAGAAAGAACTAGGGGACAAAAGCGGGATTGCAAGCACCCTCGGCCAGTTGGGAAGGATTTTTCACTCACAGGGGAATTACAAGGAAGCCTTACGAAATTACCTCATTGCTTTTACCATCTTCCACGAACTCAATTCGCCGTACAAAGATTTAGCGGGAAAATTGATAATAAAACTCAAAGAAGAGATTGGGGATGCGCAATTCGAGAGATACTATGAGGAGCTAACCCAAGATGAGTAGCGAGCGGAATATCGTGATTAAGTGCTGGAACTGCCAGAATAAATTTACTGTCTCTGTACGGACGGTAAATCCCACTATGCCGATCTATAAGGGGCAGGAACCTTCAACCACACCAAGAGAATCAAAAGAAAAGAAGCGGCTCCTTAAAACCTGTCCGTACTGCGGGAAGGAGAACGAGATTTTTGTGTAGGTGAAATGGTAGAAGAAATAGAAGGCAGGCCGCCTCAACCTGAGGACATATTCTGGAAGACCACCATCCTTGAGTTGGCGAAGGAATCGATCTCCTCGATAGAAGGGAGCGCCAAGCATCTTATCGTGGCCGCAAGCTTTCTTGAAGGTGTTTATTTTCATGCGCTATCCTTTTCAGAGCTGAAAACTATGTTTGGCATGGCATCGTATCTGAAAGTTCACTGGCTGCTCGTCGCTCTTTTCTCTGCGCCGATTCTGCTCTGGCTCATGGTGCTGGGCTGTGCAGCACTGGCGCTCACGACTAAAAAATATTTGGGCCACCCTGACGATCCGGAAGATGCCAAACGCACCTTCGAGGAAATCGCGGATACGAAGCAGCGGTGGCTCGTATGGGGGCTGCGGCTGCTCATGGTCAGTTTTGTGGTGCTCTTTGTGGATATCGTTCTCTACCTGGGCGCACTATGAGGATTATCTTGAGAAAGCGCTTACTTAGGTTTACGAACAGGTCAGAGACACGACAAAGCTGAATATCAACTCAAGTGAGAGCAAGGTGAGACGTACATCATTATTTGAGTCCAAGCTGCTTTCTGATTAGTTCGCAAAGAGTGTTTTTGATTTCAGCGTGCCGAGGTACAGGAGCTTTCTTGCCGTTTTAGGATTCATGTACATGTCATGTTTTTTGCCGTGCCGATACAAATAGCAGCCTGCGTCTACGAGTTCCCTGATGAGATCCCGCCGTTTCACACTTCAATCCCTATTTCTTTTTTCTGCACCATAGTGCGGTGTGAAATCTCGCTCTCCATCATTAAGCGGTATGCGTCACGGATATTTTCTTCTAACTCCTCCAGCGATTCGCCTTGGCTAAATACACCTAGAACCTCTTTGAGTCGCCCTACATACCAGTCGTCATCAATCCAATATTCCAGGGTAAAATGCCGCAACATGGTTAGTTCCCCTTATTACTTTTACAACTGTGCCTTAAATCTTTTATTGTTAGGCAGATTTAGTTAACACAATGCTTTTGAAAGACCTCACCGAAGTCTACGAACAGGTCAGGAGCACGACGAGCAAACTGGAGAAGATCGCCCTTGTCTCTGACTTATTAAGAAAAACGCCTTCGGAGATATTACCAAATGTTTGTTACATGCTCCGAGGCAGGTTATTCCCCGATTATTCAGCTCAGGAACTCCAACTCGGGTGGTCGAGCATCTGGGATGCGATTCGTGCAGTGACCCACGTTCCGGAAGAGGATTTAAAAGCGGCGTATAACAAATTCGGCGATCTCGGCTCTGCAGTCGAATTAATCTTTGAGCAAAAAACGAAGATTTCTGTTTCGTTGGTAACAGAACCGTTAACGGTTGAAGAGTGTTATAACGCGCTGCTGAAGATCGCAACGCTCAGCGGTAAGGATTCTTCGCGGCGGAAAAGAGCAGTCTTAATGGGTTTACTGAACCAGAGTTCGCCCGATGAGGCGAAGTTTATTGTCAAAACGATCACGGGTGAGATGCGCTACGGCTTCAAGCAGGGTTTATTGGAGGAAGCGATTGCGCAAGCGTTCTCGGTAGATGTTGAAGTGCTCAGAAAAGCGTATATGGTGCGATCAGATATCGGCGAAGTAGCACAAATCGCGAAAGAACAGCCGGAAACGTTACATAAACTCTCAATCGTGCTCGGCAGACCGCTGCGTCCGATGCTTGCGGACACGGCTGAAAATCTTGACGAGGGCTTTAAACGCTTTGATAAGGCGCTCTTTGAGTACAAATACGACGGTGCTCGGCTCAGCATACATAAGCATAATGACCTGGTGAACCTATTCACACGTGAAGCCGAGGAGGTGAGCGCATCGCTTCCCGAAGTTATTACGGATATAAAGAAGATTTCGCACTCGTTTATTGTGGACTGCGAGATCATTCCGTTTGAGCATTCGCCCAAAGCGTTTCAGGAGCTGATCAAGCGGCTCAGGCGAAAGTATCGGGTTGACGAATATGCACGAAAGATCCCGGTGCAGTTGTACGTCTTCGACCTTTTGTACCTCGATGGCATGTCGCTCATCGATACACCGCTGATCAAACGACGCGAGTTGTTGCGTGGGCTCATTCAGCCGACCGAGCGCATAAAAATAGCGAGATGTATCGTGACCAAGAGCAGTGCAGAAGCGCGGATTATGTTCCAGGAGGCGCTTGACCTCGGATTCGAGGGATTGATGATAAAGAATCCACACTCGCTCTACACGCCGGGGAAACGAGGCAGTGAGTGGTTGAAGCTGAAGCCCGAGGCGGAAACACTGGATCTTGTCGTTATCGCGGTGGAATACGGTCACGGCAAGCGTGCGAATCTCCTTTCAGATTATACCTTTGCGACGTGGGATAACGACGGTAACCTTGCACCTATGGCGAAGGCGTTTGGTGGGTTAAAGGACGCTGAGATCGAGGAGATGACCGAATACTTCAAAAGTATAGCCCTGGAGCAGCGGGGGCGTACTTTCCTTGTTGAGCCCAAGGTGGTGGTCGAGGTGAAATTCGATGAGATCCAGAAAAGTTCGTTATACGAGATAGGATATGCACTCCGATTTCCACGCATCAAACGGATACGCTGGGACCTCTCAGTCGATGAGATCGATTCGATCGAAACAGTTGAAAGAATCTTTAGACGGCAAAAAAGAACTTCGTAGGATTTTTGATTGAGACATTTCACGGGAGTGTTTGGTTCTGGGGTTAGGGATAGTAACGGGAGATCATTAGCGAGTCCACGATGTCACTACCTAATCGTGATAGCGTAACAGAGTGTTCTAACCAAAGCTTTTTATCGCAAGTTTTAAGTGCTCGTCGTGCCTTCGCCATATTGGTTGGCTGATATGATCATCGGAATACCGAAAGAGGTGAAAATAGGGGAGAACCGGGTCGCGGCCACTCCATCAGGAGTGGATATGCTGGTAACGGCTGGGCACAGAGTCCTCGTTGAAAAGGACGCAGGAAAAGGGAGTGGCTTTCGTGATGCGGAGTATCAGAGTGCTGGTGCGGAGCTGGTAAGGACTGCGGCTGATGCGTGGGGCGCTGAATTGGTAATCAAGATTAAAGAACCCGTGGAACCGGAGTTCGAATTCTTGCGTGATGATCTCCTGCTTTTTACTTATCTTCACCTCGCCAGCCCGACGTTGGAGCAGCTTACTCGTGCCCTCGTGGATAACAGAGTGACTGCTGTTGCCTATGAAACGGTTCAGTTGACGGATGGGACGCTTCCGCTACTCGAGCCCATGAGCGAAATTTCTGGCAGAATGGCAATGCAAATCGCCGCGCATTACCTCGAGAAGACGCATGGTGGGCGAGGCATGCTGCTCGGCGGCGTACCCGGTGTTAGTCCTGGCAATGTGGTGATTATCGGAGCTGGCAGGGTAGGCTGGAATGCCACACTGGCAGCCCTCGGAATGGGCGCCAATGTCACGGTTATCAACCGTGGAATCAAAAGGCTTCGCCGCCTCGTTGAGACTTTAGGAACCGTACATACGGGAAACCTCACCATGAAGACCTTAAGCCCACGCAATCTGGCAGAAGCCTTACGGGACGCTGATGTGGTAATAGGTGCTGTGCTTTCTCCTGGTCAAAGGGCGCCAATACTCGTGAGTAGAGAAATGATTAAAAATATGATGCCCGGCAGCGTCATCGTGGATGTGGACATCGATCAGGGGGGGGATCTTTGAAACTGCTCGCCCAACCACACATGAAGACCCCATCTATGTGGAGGAGGGCGTCATTCACTACTGTGTCACCAACATGCCGGGGGCAGTCCCACGCACCTCAACTATCGCCTTGACGAACGCCACCCTGCCCTACGCCTTAGAAATCGCGAATTGCGGCTTTACTGGAGCGATTGAGAGCGATTCCGCGCTGGCTAAGGGAGTGAACGTTTACGCGGGTGCCGTCACGAACAAGGGTGTTGCGGAGGCACACGGGCTCGAGTACCGGCCACTGGAGGAATTGATTTAAGAGAAGAGGTACTTACTGTCCGGTTGTCTAATATTCAGGAAAGATAAACGTGGGAGAATTTTAAATATCAAGCAGTTGACTTGGGATTTTTAAGTTAACTAACGTGATAGTGCATTACCAAGAAGTGTTAGCTTTTTCACCGCTTCGTTTTTCAGATTACCATGAAACAGATGGATTGGAATGCCCAACTTTTCAGTGCTCAATAAAAAGTCCATGTTACCGTCTCCTTTGCTTCTGGGAAGTAAACTTGTATTTTTGCTTGGTTTATGTCAACATCCTTCGATACAATGTATAGCATCCAGCCCTCGTATATGATTTTTGGTTCCACTTTAGGAAAATCTACTTCAGAATCAGGATGTCCATACCACCCCACTGGAGGATTATACATGTCTCTTCCAACATCACCAGACAGATATAGGCACTCGGTCGTCTGATTTTGATACAAGAAATTTACGTCACATTTAAAATACCGCTGGTTGTATCGCGGAATAGTACAACTCACCTGACCAATATTCTTAGCTCTCACATACACCCAAAGAAAATTTTTATTCTCCCATTCCTGCAGAGGAGAAAGAATATAGACTTCAGTCCAGTTATGGCGCACATCAGGGTGTTCAAACTCATAATCAACGACTGAGAATGAAACATTGCCAATTATAGCAGTTTCACCCAAGGAGTGGTCTGTTTTAATAGCTGTCGAAGCAACAGTTGGTGTCGGTGATGGCGTAGAGGTAGGAATAAATGTTGGCGTTGATGTTGTCCCGTCCTCTCCAATACATCCTATGAACATCACTACAAAGATGATCCCCGCCATTACAATTAAACAAGTCACAGTTTTTCTCATCATCTTTCACTCCCCAGTAGCACTCTTGTAACCTTTGTGAGTCCCTGTATTTCTAGAATAGTCGCAGGATATATACATTATCACCATATACTCATAAATAGTCGAGATAAAAGGTTAAAGTGTATTTTGATTCTCCTCCGTTCATTCCCTCCTTTATTAGACTTATTGCGAAATAATAAGCCCCGAACGAATTAGCATTAGCCTCCACAATCCAACTACGGATTCAACAGCACTTCAAGTGATAGTTCCACAATCCACATGAGA
>CAYNTR010000026.1:21137-23769 GCA_964400255.1 uncultured Halobacteria archaeon | reverse complement strand
GATGGAAGGAACTATTGATGTTCAAAGTGAGCCATGAAAATTAGGACATCACCCATTTATCACGGGAGATAGGTGAGCAGCTGTTTGCTATCCTGAATGGTGATACCCAGTTATTGGAAAAAGCGCTCAAAGAAGCGGACGATTATGGAGAGAATCTTCAGGTACTTCTCAAAGCAGAGGGCTCGGTATCAGGCTTACCCTTTGAATTGCTCTACCACACCGCTTTCCTTGTGCCTTCACGACTACACCTCATACGGCAGGTTTCTGATCGCGGCAGGAAAAAAGCGTTGAAAGCAGAGAACCGTCCGCTCAAGCTCTTGTTCATGGCGTGCTCGCCACAAGGCATTAATCCCGTGCTCGAGTTCGAGAAGGAAGAAGATACCATCTTTGAGATTACCAGTAATTTACCGGTAGAGATTGACGTTGAGGATACCGGCTCGCCGGACGGACTGGGCGAGCGGCTGACAACAAACGAATACGACGTCATCCATCTTTCCGGTCATGCGGATATCGATAAACAGGGCAACCCTTATTTCTGGATGGAGACCGAAGAGGGTTTCCCAGTTAAGGTTACTCCACCGCAGCTGAGTGAGAAACTACAGCTGAATATGCCGCGGTTGGTCTTTCTCTCCGGCTGTCGAACGGGAGAGCTTCCAGGAGTTCCTGAACATGCTGCGGCCATGTCGTTTGCGCAGCAACTTGTCGAAGCGCATGTTCCTGCGGTTCTCGGCTGGGGACTGCCGGTAGCCGATGAAGGTGCTCGATTTGCTGCGGAGCAGCTCTATTTCGATTTGAGTCGCGGCGAAAGCATCCTTGAAGCAGTGCGCAGGACTCGTGAAGAACTTTTTGAGCAGCATCCAACGCAGTGGCCTTTACTTCGCCTGTTCGCGGACGGCACGCCGTTCGACGTGCCGTTGGTAGTTAAAGGTCAGGTGAAACGCCCGAAGCCGCGCGAACTTCAGTATACGTACCTGGAAGGCAGTCAGGTGAAAGTGCTCAAACGGGGTTTTATCGGCAGAAGGAGGCACTTACAGCAGGGTATCAAATGCTTAAAAAGCGATCTGGAGAAGGTTGGTCTTTTACTCCATGAAACCGGCGGTTTGGGCAAGAGTTGTCTGGCCGGTAAATTCTGCGACCGCTTCAACGATCACCGGTTGATCATCGTTCACGGCGAACTGAACGCAGTTACCTTTCTGGAAGCTTTAAAGACCTGTTTTTTACGTAAAAACGATGACGAGGGGTTGAAGACGTTACTAATAAAAGAGGAGCTGCCTGATAAGATTGAACGCCTGTGCTCTTCTGCGTTCCAGCAAAAACCGTATCTCATCCTGCTGGACGATTTCGAGAGGAATCTCGAAGGTACAGAGACAGGTCATCCTCTACTGTCTGAAGAGTCCACGCCCGTTCTTGAGGCACTTCTTCACCATTTACCGTACAGCGGGAAGATGACGCAGCTCATCATCACCAGCCGCTACAAATTTCCGCTTATCGTTAACGGCATCGATCTCGTGGAGCAGCGGCTTGAACCTATCGGCTTAACCAGTTTCCGCGATGCCGATGAGCGTAAGAAAGTTGCTGAACTACCCCATATCTCGGAATATCCGCATCCTAAGATCCGACAACAACTGATAGAGGCAGGACGCGGAAATCCCCGATTGATGGAGGCATTGGATACCTTGGTCGGTGAATCGGAGGGTTTAGATTACATCTCTCTTTTAGCTGAGATTAAGGGCAAACAGGACGAATTTGTGGAAGAACTCCTTTTAAGAACGTTATTCGCAGCCCAATCGGAGGAGTTTCAGACGGTCATGCGCCGTGCTGCCGTTTATCGACTGCCCGTCTTCACGAAGGGGATACGATCGGTGTGCAGTACCGTTAGAGGCTGGGAAACGCACGTGGAAACCGGGGTTCGATTGAGCTTGATGGAAGAGGACAGCTCGCTTACAGATCATGTTCGCTACTGGGTCACGCCTTTGCTTCGCGAAGAGCTCTTTGGCGAACTAACCAATCAAGATAAAAAGAACTGTCATCAAACGGCAGTCTTTTATTATCAAGAACTGCTGATGCAAGCCTTTGCGCCGGTACTCAGTTTCGAGTTGGTTGAGCACGCCCTCAATGCTGGATTGGATGATATTGCCATTGAAGAGAGCGGTGAACGCTTGCTCCCCCATTTACGTTCAACACTCGCGTACAAAGAAGCATTCGCATTGTGTGAACATATCCTTTCGCAGATTTCCAAGCCCAAGAGGAATGAGAAACTTGCAGAATTCCTGTACGAGTTTGGATGGATACTTTTTAACACAGGAAATGCCCGAAATGCACTGAAGTATTTCGAACAGGCTCTTTCAATTGATAAAACGGTCTTTGCTAATAACCATCCCAACGTTGCAACGACGCTCAACATCATCGGTGGAGTGTGGAATGCCCTCGGCGAGCATAAGAAAGCGATCGAGTACTTCGAGCAGGCTCTTGCTATTTTTAAGGAGACGCTTGGCACTCGGCATCAATCTGTAGCATCAACGCTCAATAACATCGGCTCGGCATTAGATGACCTCGGCGAGCATAAAAAGGCGATTAAGTATTTCCAGCAGGCTCTTGCTATTTTCAAGGGGGCGTACGGCGAGCACCATCC
>CAYNTR010000026.1:0-21037 GCA_964400255.1 uncultured Halobacteria archaeon | reverse complement strand
GGCTCTTGCTATTTTCAAGGGGGCGTACGGCGAGCACCATCCCGACGTGGCTACAACGCTCAACAACATCGGCTTGGCATTACAAGAACTCGGCGAGCATAAAAAAGCGTTAGAGTATTACGAGCAGGCTCTAGCCATTGATAAAGCAGTCTACGGCGAGCACCATCCCAAGATCGCAACGAGGCTCAACAACATCGGCTCGGCATTTTACGCACTCGGCGATTTTAAACAAGCAAAAGGCTATTTTCAGCAGGCGTACGAGATCTTCCGGGATTTCTACGGCGATGTGCATCCCGATACCAAGATGGTGAAAGAGTGGCTGGATGCGCTCGATCAGATAGCATAGAAGCCATTCGCAGTTATCAGCGCTCCGTTCGTTCACCGGGAAAAAGATATTTATGTCCGATGCATACTCTATTAATCCGTTATGAGAAGCCAGACGAAGTGGGGGTTGTTCTTTATCGCCGCGGGTGTAATTCTGCTGCCTTTTTACTTTCCCATTACCGCGATTTATGGCGTTCCGCTCATCGTGATTGGCGTTGCCTTAATTTTCTTCCGAAGACGAGAGGAGATCATTGAAGCACGGAACGAATAAAAAGGATAGATAGGAGGTGAGATGAAAGCATGATAATAACGACAACCGAAACGGTACCGGGTTATAAGTACGAGATTGTAGGGGTCGCCTTTGGCAATACGGTCAGGGCGAAGCATATCGGGAAAGACATCATGGCTGTTTTGAAAAATATCGTTGGCGGTGAGTTAACTGAATATACCGAAATGCTGTCAGATGCACGGCAGGAAGCGATGAATCGTATGATCAATGATGCCCAGAAGCTCGGTGCCGATGCCATCATCAACGTGCGGTTTACTACATCACAAACGATGGCCGGCGCTGCGGAACTGTTAGCCTACGGTACCGCGGTTCGGTTGATAGCAGAATGAATGGGCAACGGGTACAGTTGATAAGAAGTCGTTCACGTGGCTGAGTCGTTGTAGCCGTGGATGAAACACTCAGCGGTGGCGATGACGTACCCGTCCTCCTCCCACTACTCACCTAACCGAATCACACTATTCGTTTTGCTCCTTATACCAAAATGAGAGCAATTTTGTCAGCGCCTCTGCATCCGTGAACCCGTGTTCCTGTGCAAGCGCCCGGAATTTAGTGTAGTCCTCTAATGAGAAGACATCGGTATCCGTGGCAACTTCCAACACTACATTCTGCATATCAACCGGCAGTGGCTCACCCTTGACATTGACGACCGCGTCCTGTTGGACGACGACCCACGTTTTACCGCCATCAGTGGATTGTAAGACGCCTTTGAACTCAATCACATCCTGGTCTTCAAACAGTTCCACATTTTTTATCGGCATGCACTCCATCACCCACGTGCCCTTTACTGTTATAATAGTAAGATCTACAGGTATCTATTAGTTATGGATTTACCGTTGCAGTTGGCGGACATCACGCACCAAGAGATTCTTAATTCCGTTCTATCACGATTGAGTTAACGAGAAACGGGAGAAAGCTTGCGAGAAAAAAATAAGAAAAACATTGGATTGAAAAAAGTGGGGGATCGGTTCGAACGCGTGGTGGTATTGCTTTACGCGCCCCCTTTTGCCTTTTCAGAAGCCCGCCCGATCCATATTATTGCAATAACGGCTATTATTGTTACGATAATGGCATACGCAAGCAGAGCAGGGATGGACTCTGATGTACCGAATACCGCTTTAAAGATTGCAAGTATCGCGCCATTCCATGCTAAGGCGGCAACCAAGCCGAACGCTGCAGTCATAAGAGCGGCAATTTTCTCAATGACTTCGCCTTTAAAGGCCATTTCAATCACCTCCTAAACCCATCAATGGTAATACATTCTATGGCACAATACTATAAAAAGTTATCGTAGATATGACAATATTTTGAGATGAGGGGGAGGATAGAACAGGGATACTCATTTATGCATGACAGGATCATTCGTTGTGACAATCCAGCATGCTCATCGATCCATCTTACCGTTCCTGGCTCGCCAACGAGTGTTGCCATACGTAAGGCTCTCGGTAAACGACCACTGACGCACTGCTTAAAGCATGAACACGACGAAGAAGATTGCGTAAAGTATGCTATAAACGAGGACTGTTTTCACCGCGGTGTTGAGCTTTACCGAAACCAGTGGTTTTTCTTCTTCCGCCTCATTTTCAACCGCCACATTGGCTCCTACCCGATTAGCTTGAGCAACAACTTCCATTTTTTTCCGCCTACTATTTTTGTTTTACATGTCATAAAGGGGAATGCATATAAGAGGTTTTCGGTATGGGTTATTTTTTCAATTATCGCATGAACTGCAATTCGGTCAAAAAAGAGCAAGTTTGATAACATATGCACAGATAAAAATAGCAAACTTTTTAACAACTTAAGCAAAATTGTCAATTATGCCTAAGATTCCGACGAAATTGGACTGGGTTCGGACAAACTCCATCTTAAAACAACCAGTCCACACCATACGGACGTTACGATTACTGATTCCCGCGACTCTTGTAAAACGGCTTGGATGGGAAGGGGAGGACAGTGTAAACATCGCTAAGATTTATGATGATGTCCTGTTAGTCTGGAAAGAAACGAACGAGCCGGAAGTGTCTATCCTCGCACGAGCAAAGATTTTACCCCCCTTCGGGCCGATAAAGGAGCAAAAAATGGAGGAAATTGTGCGGGCCGTGGTATCCCGATATGTCTTAGGAGCCGGAATCGTTGAGATCATCCACGAAGAGACCGTTTCCATTGAATTTATATCAGAGTTGGAGCGAACGTTAAATGAAAAACTGGGATTGAGGGCGCCATTTCCGCCTCCCGGAGAACGAATCGTCATTCCGATCACGCCTCCGTTAAATTCCTTTTACTGTCTGAAAGAGATTTATGACGAGACCCTTGCAGCAGTGAATGAGACGATACAAATACTAGTAAAAGGAGCAATTGATTCGACGACCTTCGATACAACGTATAAAAAGGTAGCATTTTATGAACGCAATTGCGATTATTGGAAACGGACAATATTGCGGGATGTCGAGGTGAACAAAATAGATCGAATTGATGACTTACCCTATATCGCTACAATTCCAAAATACTTGGAGCCAATCTCAGACCATACATTAGATATGATGGAGCATGTAAAGAGATTAACCTTTGAAATTCCCGATGTTGTGCGTGACTACGCCCGGGTATTTAAAGAGGATATTCTGGATAAAGGCTATTTCATCGACCCGTACCCGACAGAGGATTATGAAACTTCATTCCTACACGACGTAATAAGTGAATGTATCCGATTAGAGAGTGAAGAAGCACGGAAAGTAATGGAAAAGCTGGAGAAGAGTAAGAATCTCAATGTAAAGAGTTTAGTAAATTCCTGTTTTTTAGTATCCCGAATCAGCGGAATTTGCAGAAATTTACATAACATTGCAGAGATAAAATACGATTGGCAAAATTCCCATCGCATACAAAATTCGAAGATGTAGCTGAGCTGGTTCACCTGATTTTTTGGCTGCGTTAGTCTCTTATACCTCGGTGCGTTACGGTTCTGTATGAATCTTTTCAACTTTATGGTGATTTATCAGGAGGTATTTCAGCCAACGTACTTTTTACTGCTCTCTGCACTGATAATCCTCTTATACGACTGGAAAAACTCAGCACAGCCTGTAAAACATCTTTTTGGACGGTTTGCTGTAATCTCCCCCTGTTTCATTGTTGGTCTCCTGCTCAAGGATACTTCAGTGCTGCAGATCGAGGACGTTGCTGTCTTAAGCGGTTTTATATTAAGCGTTGTGTTCTGCGTCATTTTGTGGCGAAAGTTCGAGTACGGGCGGGAAGTGCTCTGCGGAATTACGGGCCTCATCGCTGTATCAGTGCCGTATATGATAATCTCTTATTTCTGGAACATCTCCGGACACGTGACATTCACCGCAGCGCCAGTCACCTATCTCATTGCGTTGGACCGGCGGCTTGCGCCTCTGTATGTCATTCCTGTACTCATGGTGTTCAACCGAATTGTAGTTGGTGCCCACGATCCGGTACAGAGCGTTGCCGGTTTCTTCCTTGGTACCTTACTGGTGCTTGTGGGGGTGAAATGCTTGAGGAACGCGGATAAATAAACTTGATCAATAAGGGGCTACACTTATTAGGTTCTTCGCTCTCATTCTATCGCTTTTCCCACTATCTTAACAGCCAATCCAAAAAGATTTTCCGATTAAAAAAGTCAGATCCCTATCAGAATCACACGCATGAGTATGCCAACCGATAACGATACGGCAATCATCAATCCTGTCGCTTTGAGCATCGCTTTTGCTCCCAGCTCTCGGACCATCACCACGAAGGTCGCGATGCAGGGGAAATACGTGGTCAATATGATCGAAGCAACCGTCAATTGCTGCGGAGTCATACCAAGGGGCAGTAACATACCGATCGCGATGTCCTTTCGCAAGATTCCGAGCATCAAGGCGACAATCGCGCCTTCAGGCAACCCGAGCACCGTCGTGAGAATCGGAGAGAACACCTTCGAGAGAACGTCAATGGCTCCAAACACGAAGAGCAGATTCACGATAAAGATACCCATGATAACAAAGGGCACGGCTTCCGCGAGAAATCCATACGCCTTTGACCATGTCTTTTTGAACAACGTCACGGGAACTGGTCTGCGATACGGGGGAACTTCCAATAATAATTCAGGACTCTCACCCTTAACGACTCGTTTCAAAACCAGGCCTAAGACAATATAGAGCACGAAGAGTGTGACATAGACGATGAGTATCCAGTGTAAGCCGTATCGACCCAAAATCGCGAAGATCATTGCGGACTGGGCCATGCACGGCACGGCGATTGCCATGAGCGTCATCGCGATGAATCGCAGCTTATCCGTTTCCAGGACGCGCGTTGCCAACGCACCAGGAACGTTACAGCCGCAGCCTAATATCGTGGGCACGATCGCCGCACCGTGTAATCCGAGCTTGTGCAAGCCGGTATCGAAGAGCACGGCAAGACGTGGCAAATACCCCAGGTCTTCGAGGAAACTGAGTACGAAATAAAAAGTGATGATAAAGGGCAAAACCAGGCCAAACGGCACATACAGCCCGGTCGTAAGGATACCCAAGGACTGCTCGAAATCCAACGATTCAATCGTTGATGACCCGATTAATAAGTTGTGTAACAGGCCACTCGGCGCAAATGAATTTACCGCGTTTACCATCCACGGGCCATAGTAAGTATAGAAGATCGGATCCATTATGTAGTCAATTATCGCGTTTCCGACCTCGACGATGAAGAGAAACATGAAGAGAATCGCGAGTATCGCGAGTGGTATGCCGGTAGTTGGCTTTATGGTGGCATCAGTGAGCCGTTCGCGAATCGTGTGATGGCGGTGATGCACCACTTGAACGTCCCGAATAATTTCACCTACCTTTAACCACCGCGCCTCTTCAGACATCGGCTCTATGGTTTTGGATGGCTGCGCATCACTGACCGACGACCCCAGTTCCTTGATTCCCGTTCCACATAAGGCGCACGTCGTAACAATCGGTACACCGAGTAAGGCTTCCAGTTGAGCCACGTCTATCTCAATACCAAGATGCTTTGTTTCGTCCCACAGGTTCAACGCGATGACCGTGGGCTTCTTCATTTCCAGGATTTCAAGGGTCAAATAGAGATTTCGTTCTAAATGCGTTGCATCGAGAACATTAATGACGATATCACCTTCTTGCAGCATGGTCTGAGCAACTTCCTCGGCTTTTGACGTGGCTTCCAGAGAATACGTACCCGGGACGTCAATCAACTCGAACTTTTCGCCGCCAACGAAGGTGGTCCCTTTAGTAAAATCGACCGTCGTTCCCGGATAATTCGATGAGATCACCGTCACACCGGTGAGCCGTGAAAACAAAACGCTCTTCCCAACGTTTGGACAGCCCGTGAGGATAATTCGCTTCATAGTTTTTCGATTACAATGTGCCGCGCCATCCCCCTTCCAATTGCTATCTGCGTGCCCTCCACCTCGATGACTAACGGGCCTTTCGCTGGTTGTGACGCTATTACTGTGACGATTTTACCTTCCCTGAGTCCCATTGTCCTGAAGTGATGTTGTCGGCCACTCCCGTGTCCTAACGACACGATTCTCGCCTGGTCACCAGGTAAGAGCGTTGTGAGAGGTGCCCCTCTCTCATCCGGATTCCCGTCACTCATCAGTTACTCTGCCCTCGGTCCACATCTCTCTTTTCTTTTACTCGGTTATTTTATTTTCCGTTTTTTACCGGATCACTAGATGTGGTTTGCGTTTTATTAGTGAATCTCGCAGGCGACAAGTGAATCACCTTTAAAACCTTCAAGCATATAAAGTAACTGATAGGTTCTCATCAAATCTGTTTAGCAGATAATAGAGAAGTCAGCGTATCTATCTGCATGCACGAGCAGAGATACACGCGACATACAGTACAAGGAGGTTATCAGTGTGAAGGAATATTTGCTCGGAAATGCTGCGATTGCTAGAGGTGTCCTCGAGGCGGGTGCAGGCGTTGCTGCCAGCTATCCCGGAACACCGGCATCAGAAATCATAGAAACTCTGGCGCAGTTCGCCAAGACGTACGATCTCCATGTAGAGTGGTCAGTCAATGAGAAGGTAGCCGTTGAGGTTGCCATTGGTGCCTCGTGGACGGGCACGAGGGCTGTAGCGGCAATGAAACACGTAGGTTTAAACGTGGCTGCAGATCCCTTTATGACTCTGGCCTATACTGGTGTGAAGGCCGGACTCGTGATGATCGTCGCCGATGACCCTTTCTGCCATTCTTCCCAGAATGAGCAGGATACCCGGCGATATGCCCAATTCGCCAACGTCCCCTGTCTGGACCCTGCGGATCCGCAGGAGGCACGGGATATGTGTATCTACGCTTTTGAGCTCTCTGAAGAGTTAGAATTACCCGTTCTCCTCAGGCCCACCACACGGGTCTCACACGCCAGAGCGGATGTGGAAGTAGGAGAGATAACGGAACGCAGTTCGAACCCGGAGTTCACAAAGGATCCCGCTCGATGGGTTATGCTTCCGGTGCACGCCCGACCACGCCATTCGGTACTTCTCGAAAAGCAGGATGGAATCAAAGCAGCCCTTGCGGATGTACCCTGGAACCGGCTGGAGCTAAGGGGCGAACTGGGCGTCATTGCCTCGGGTATATCAGGGCTCTTTGCCGAGGAGGCGATACAGCAGCTCGAGGCTGATATTTCCATTCTTCGGATCGGCACCTTCCCACCACCTGATGATCTGTGTTCCGAGCTTCTCAAGCATGTTAGTACGGTGATGGTTATCGAGGAGCTGGAGCCCGTTTTGGAGGAATATGTAGAGCGATTAGCACGGGTGCACAACCCTGAGGTGATAATCCTCGGCAAGAAGTCGGGGCACCTTCCACGTGAGGGCGAGTTCGATTCCCTCCTGGTGCGAAATGCCTTCGCGAAGATGGCAGGACTCCCGTTGGTCAAGGTGCACTCTCTGAAGGGGGCAGAAGAAATCCTCCCGCCACGACCGCCTGCACTTTGTCCAGGCTGCAGCCATCGAGCAACCTACTATGCCATGAGGAAGGCCTTTGGAAAGGATGCGATCTTCCCCAGTGATATTGGGTGTTATACGCTGGCTGTACGGATGGGAACGATTGATACCTGCCTCTGTATGGGCTCGAGTATTACCATCGCCAGCGGGATCCGGTTTGGCGGCGAGGAGCGCGATATATGCTGCAGCATTGGTGACTCCACGTTTCTGCATACCGGCCTGCCGGGATTGCTCAACGCCGCGTACAATAAAGCGAGAATTACGGTCGCTATACTGGACAATTCGACCACTGCAATGACCGGGCATCAGCCTCACCCCGGAACGGGCGTCACGGCAAGTGGTGATATAACCAAAGCGGTATCCCTTGAGTCTCTCGCCAGGGCTCTGGGGGCGGATTTTGTCGAGACTACAGATCCATACGATCTCAACGTGACAATCGAGACCTTCAGGCGGGCACGGGACTATCAAGGTCTCTCGGTGGTCATTGCCAGGCAGGCCTGTATGACCAATGCGAGACGAGCAGGCATAAGGCGAAGGCCATTCGTCGTCAACGAGAACTGTACCGGATGCAGACAGTGTGTGGAATTTGGCTGTCCTGCAATCGAATTTGATGAAGAGCGTGCTCGAATCAACGTGCTTTGCTCTGGCTGCGGCGTCTGTGCCCAGATTTGCCCCAGTGATGCAATCGAGGAGGTGCAAAAATGAAGACTTCAGAGTGTGATATCGTTGTCGTCGGCGTAGGCGGCCAGGGAGTGATCCTCATCTCTCATATAATTGGAACAGCTGCGTTAAAGGCCGGGTACCCGGTAAGGGGTGCAGAGACGCACGGAATGGCCCAACGCGGTGGGAGCGTTATCAGCCATATCAGATTGGGATGTGAATTTGGTCCGATGGTACCGGCAGGTGGAGCTGACATCCTGGTAGCGCTCGAACCTGTTGAAGCACTACGGTACGGCCATTACTTGTCCACGGGTGGCATTGCACTCGTGAATACCTATCCAGTACTGCCGACTACGGTGACGACGGGACTGGCGACGTATCCACCACTGGATGAGATTCTTGCACCGCTTCAGCGAATTTGCAAGACGGTCAAAACGCTCGATGCAACAAAGCTAGCAGCTGAGGCAGGCACGCCGCAAGCGATGAATGTCGTGATGCTCGGTGCGCTCACCACGTTTATTCCCCGGTATATCCCTTTACAGGAGGGGCTACTGATCGAGACGCTCAGCGAATCAATCAAAGCGAAGTATCTGGAGGTTAACAAACGCGCTTTTGCACTCGGCAAGTGTGCAGTGGAAGTTTAAAACTAAAAGGTCAAGATCATATGAATTCAGAACTTTTTGAAGAAATGGATTCCCAGCAACTCAAAACCTACCTCGACTTCTTACTCTGGCACAATCGCGTCGTTGATGCCTTCTGGTTTATTTATGTCGAAGAACTGTTCGGCCGGGAGGCCGCCGAGAAGATCAACGAGAAGGTCTGGGGCAAAGCAGCCGAACTGGCTGCTAAAGAAATTGTGAAACGGTTCGATATCAAAGAAAAAGGTCTGAAAGGGTTTGTTAAGGCTTACAAATTATTCCCCTGGTCTTCCATTATAACCTACGAGATCGAAGAGAGAGAAAACGAAGTGATTATCTCAGTGCCACACTGCCCGCCGCAAGAAGCGCGGCTCAAACGCGGCATGAGCGAATACGTCTGTAAGCATATGCACCACGAAGAGTTCAAGCGGTTCGCTGGGGTGATTGATTCCCGCATCAAAGTAGAATGCGTGTTTGCGCCACCGGATCAGCATCCACCGGAACTTTTCTGCAGGTGGCGGTTCACAATCTCGCAATAATATGATTGAAGACTAAAAAAGAGAAAAGATTAAAATCCCTTCTCAATACAACTTCTTCATCCTTATACTTTCCTAAAGCCTAAACATTCATCTTATTTGCTGATCTGACATTACTACGAGTAAGATTCATAGCTACGCCATATGCCCTCCACATCCTCATCGTACTTGTAGAGGCCTGTCTAAACTCCTTTAAGGAGAAGTTTCGCAAAGCCGCGCACGTTGCCGTCTTGATGAGTAGAGAATTCCTGGAAAAATTTTTCCGTATCGTCAGGTAAAGCATCCCTAATGTCCATTAAACAGCTCAAAAAGAAAAGTATCGAATTTGCATCAACCGCTGGATAATCTTTTAGTTTTATTAATGATTCTAAATATTTTTTTGCCTTCAATGGAGCACGATTCCCCACGTTACAAATTACCCATAGTGCGGACATTTTTTGTTGTACGCCGCGCAGCTCTTCTTTGATTCGAATCTCTGATTCGTCCAGAGTTTCCTGTTCCTCAATGCTTATAGACTCCAAGTCTTTCATACCGCGCGAAAAAGCATAGTTTGCTATCCTAAGCACCATTGCCGGGTTTTTTTGCGAAATACTCCCGATTAGGCGGTAGACTTCCTTTAGATTTTCATCGTCATATTTATTGAATGGCTTTAGGATATTCAAAATGAGCTCCAGATTTGTTCCTTCTGATGCCTTTAGAAGACACCAACAACTCATTAAAAAGAATAAGTATTTATCGTCATCTTCTGTAACCGATAATTCAGACTTTAACCTGCTAATTCCGTACGAAATCTTGATTATGCGCTTAGGATCAAGCCTTTTCAATCTTGACATTAGATCAACCGACCGGGAAGAACTTTCAATTTCCTCTCCCATAATTAACGCAAGTTGTCGTATTACAGGACTGTTGTCTGCTTTTAGAGGTTCGAAGAGGAGATGGGCCCTTTCTGGTCCTATTTTATCTTTTATAAGATCAAGGGCTCTGATTCCAGCGTATTTGATGTACACGTTGTCCTCGTTTTCATTAAGGAATATTTCTAGATACTTTAGATCAATATCCTTTTCCTTTTGAGCCAGTTTCGCTATTAATCTGGGAATCCGTTGCATTACGGTTTGATATTTGTAATAATTTTTTATGAGCCTCTTCAGAAGCTGAGCAACTTGGTCACGATCTTGATCGTAAATATTATTTAGGGTCTCAATGACAAAGTCTGCAGGGGTCGCGGCTTTATCCTTAATTTCCCAAATATATTGCAATTTCTCATCTATTGACATATTTTTCAAATTCTCCAAATAAACCTCACAGCTCTTTTCTTCTTCGGTTTCCATTAACTTATGAATCTTTAGCCAATTTTTTGCATTCACCAGATCTTTGGATTCCTCGCTGGACTCAATCAAATATTTTAAAACTGAAGCCGCTTTTTGTGGATTAAAATTTGCATCATATACGGCATCATATATAATATGGTATGACACATAAACACGCACCCTCGTATCTCCCCTTTTGATAATCTCTTCCCATAGCTTACATGCTTCATCTTGGACAGCCTCCTTAGCTTCGTTTGGAACCTCACACGTTATTTTGGCTACTGCGCTCGAAAGTATAAGAAGTAATGAGGGGTCCGCATGATCCAAAAAGTGCCTGAGCACATCGATGGACTTTTTATGATCTATTCGCCAGAGTTTTTCAAAGAAGTTGCCGTATTCGTTGATAAATAATCTTTGTATTGTTGAATCCTGAGCACTACTAAATTCGTCTAATAGTTCAAAGATTAGTGGAGAAGTGATTTTTTTTTCTTTAAGTACTTCCAATACGGTGAAACAGGTAAATGGGTCCGAATCTTGCGTTGTGCCAACTAAATACTTTACGACTTCATCAGTTACCGAACCCATGTCCTCAATCATGTGATACGTCGTCTCTTGGATATTTTCAGGTGTTTTCTCCAACTGAGCATAATATTCACCTGCATGTCGATGAAGTACCTTTGGCTCGCCCACATATTTTTTGGCGAGCTCTTTTATCACGTCGTGGAGATAAAACAATCTCTCCGTCCTTCTCTCCGTTTTTTTCACCAGATGTTTCACCAATTTTTTTTCTTCGAGTCTTTTCAGTGTTTCTTTAACGTTTTCATCCTGGGCCACATAGACACATGCTTCAGAAGGAACAGCCCTTCGAAAAATAGAAAGTGCCTTCAAAATCCTTCTCTGTGTATCATCATCAAGTCCTTTATAAATCTTATCCCAAAGCTCTTCTATTAGATCTTCTTCTGTTAAATCATCTAAAACATCATCCACTTCCATATCTTGATCTAAAACATAACCCGCAAATAATTCCAACAATTGGGGATGCCCTGCCATCCGCTTACAAATTTTAATTAATTGTTTTTCTGAGACTTCTACACCCATTTGCTCCAGATACGTCCTCGTAGCATCGGCATCGAAACCTTCCATGTCCCTCTCCTTAACTTTCTTCTTAATACGATCTATCTGGCTGATAAACGGTGGCTGTTCTCGTGTGGTTACGACAATTGTTGAACTAATACGCTGGTCCTTAAACAGTCTGAAGAGTTGATGAATCTCTTCATTCTTTACTTTATGGTAATCGTCAAAAAAGAGCACGTAATTCTTATTATCTAAGCCACTCAGTAACTTGGATATAATAGTCCCACGGTTGAATCCTCGGTTCCTGATATAGTCTGCAAGTTCAACGTTTCCGTTTTCCCTTAAAAATCCTGCAAGGTTATTGGCAACGCTGTATAATGTAGACTTTCCTTCAAGTTGCATCCAAAACGTTTTATAATCGTTTTCAATGGTTTGTTTTAACTTCGCTGCGAGTTGTGTTTTGCCAATGCCCGGAATACCTTGAATTACAATCATATTCTTCGCATCAAGTGAGTTGCTCAAATCTCCGAGGTGCTTCTCTCTATCTACGAACCCAGATACGTCAGGTGGTGGAGGATCAGGCGGGTACTCAATTTCAATCAGTTCCGACTTCGGAATTCGCTCGATCGTCCCTTTTATATCTATGAGGTTAATTTTCATTTCTTCAAGGCCCTGTTGAATATCTGTAATGCCTGCCTCAATTTCTTCCAAAACGCGGTCTAATTTTGAATTAATGACGTCAAGTTTGTCATCCCAGCCCATATTTTCGAAAAAGGTAGTAAGTTCTCCGTGGAGTAGCTGCTGATCAACGCCAGCATTTTCTTTGAGTATTCCTTTCAGTGTCTTCTCAAACTCATCGGGGTCAAAGTTCTTTTTTATCTCTGCCAGGAACTCCTTATCCTCGTTGGTTAATTGTGCGTTATCTATTCTATCTTTCAACTTATGAACCGATTCTAAAATCTGTCTTCCCAAGTCGTCTTTTAACTCGCCTTCGTGCTTTAATGCCTCGATTATCCTTTCTTGATGTTCGTTTAAAATCCTTTTGACCGCTTCAGGTGTGCTTACAGAGTGATCATCAAACCACTTGCCTATTTTTTGCAACCATTCCGGACCCTCTATGTCCTTAAGTTCAGCACCTTTCTTAGCCGCCTTACCAGCAAATATTCGTCCAATTTCAGGTATGACTAAATTCTGTAACACGGCATTTAGCATATAGCCGACGGCAATCTCTACAACCATGTTCTCACCTCGCCCATATCTTATTCCTTTTATCAATATAAATACGTCACCCTCTCGGAGATTAGATAAGCAAAATATGACCATGTATGCCAACATATAAATCATTAACTCTCCGAGTTACCTATGAAGACGTCTGCCAGCCATGGGAGTAAAAAAGCAGAAATAGCATTAGTTTGTAAAGATATTGGAAAAGGAATGATTAGAAAGATAATAAGCGATGCTGAACTAACCAGGGATGAATGGCTTGAACTAATTGAAAGTCTTTAAAAGTGCAGTCCTTTAAACTATATGTGCGATGGAATGATGCTTTGCAATTCAATGCAAGGTGGTGTGGATTGATAAGCATCGGTGATATTACGGCAATCCTTCCAATGGTACCAATTGGTTTATCCGAAAATATGGTTGTTACCTCAATCTTTTAAAATGAACCCGTAGTGAATCCCCGCAGGTAAATAACGACTTCGCAGTATGAATACCTCTCTCCAATGCAAACGCGAGCTACAAGGTATCGCAAATAGAACGAACTGGAATACAGAACGCTTATATATTCTGTATCTCTTCTCTCGTCGCTATTCGTACCCCTGCCTCGTTCAGGACCTGCGTAGCTCTCTTTACGTCGTCCACCCGGAGTATCAGCATCGCCCGTTCGGCCTTTGCGGTTACAAAGGCATACGCATAATCCATGTTAATATTATTCTCACCGAACGTCTTCGCGATCTCGTAGAGACCGCCCGGCGTATCCTTTATCTCAACCGCAAGCACATCTGTCTCCGAGACCGTGAACCCACCATCACGAAGCACTCGGTACCCCTTCTCAGTATCGTCAACGACCATCCTGATAACGCCAAAGTCGCCAGCCTCCGCAATGGTCAACGCTCGGATGTTCACATTCGCCTCTGAGAGCGTTTTCGCCACCTTGGCCATTCTGCCAGGCTTATTCTCCATAAAAATGGAGATCTGCTTTATCGCTACCATTTCACATTCACACCTTCCTCTTATCAATTACCCGCTGAGCCTTTCCCATCGACCGCGGGATCGTTCCCGGCTCCACCAACTCGACCTTGGCGGTAATATTCAGCACGTTCTTCAGCTGCTTGGCCACCATCTTGCTCAAGGACATCAGATCCGCGATCTTGTCGCTGAACGTTGATTCAGTCACTTCGACCATAACGGTCATCACATCCAGTGGACCCTTCCGATCCACAATGATCTGGTAGTGGTCACCAACCTCAGGAATTCTCATGAGTACCGATTCGACCTGGCTCGGGAAAACATTCATCCCCCGCACAACGATCATATCGTCGGTCCGACCCAAAATCCTCATGATCCGTGGATGCGTGCGCCCGCACTCACAGGGCTCGCTATTCACGATCGTGAGATCTCCAATCCTAAATCGAATTAGTGGAAATGCCCATTTATCCAAGGTAGTTACCACGAGTTCGCCACGCTCGCCATCCTCCACCTGCTCGCCCGTTTCTGGATCGACCGCCTCGATTAGGAAGTAATCAGCCCAGATATGGATCCCGTTCTGGAGATGGCACTCGGTGAAGAGAGGCCCGCTCATCTCGCTCGTGCCGTAGATATCATACGCCTTGATGCCCGTGGCCTCCTCAATCCGCCGTCTCGTCTCATCAGACCACGGCTCCGCACCGAAGATGCCCGCCTTGAGCTTCGTATCATCCTTGATGCTCACGCCCATCTTCTCCGCAACCTCGTTGATGTAAAGGAAATAGGAAGGCGTGCAGGCGATAGCAGTACTCTCAAGATCCTGCATGAGCTCGATCTGACGCTCGGTACCGCCGGCGCCTATGGGAAGTACCGTGGCGCCGATTTTCTCCGCACCGTAATGAAGACCAAGCCCACCGGTGAAGAGCCCATAGCCGTAACCAACCTGAATCACATCGCCACGACCCAGCCCTATAGACGTAAGAGCGCGGGCCAAAGAATCTGTCCACATATCAATGTCGCCCTGCGTGTAGCCAACCACGGTTGGCTTCCCCGTCGTGCCGCTGGATACATGGTATCGCACCACCCAGTCACCGGGAAGGCAGAACATACCGGTGGGGTAGGTATCACGTAGATCCTTCTTCGTTGTGAACGGAAGTTTGGTTACGTCGCTCAGTTTTTTGATATCCTCGGGCTTCACATCGGCCTCTTTGAATCGCTGCCGGTAAAAGTCTGAATGAGCATAGACAAAGCGCACAAGTGACCGAAGCCGATCCTCCTGCAGCTTATGCAGATCCTCGATTGGCATACGCTCGATGGCAGGATTCCAGTACCTGAACATGATAATCCACCAAAGCAACCTCTGATTTTATAGTATAAAAAACATGCAGTTTTCTCGCTGTGTTGCACCATTAAACCCTATTCGACAAGGTTCGTTGCCTATGAGGGGCCACTCATCGTGGGCTCCTTCCGCAAATAATAAGTATACTTAAATTAACAGTAACTCGCTATACATTATTACACAACGCAAACGTGATGCTCCATGCTTTCCATACAAAAGGTGAGCAAACAGTTTGACGGTATAACCGCCATCAAAGACGTCAGCTTTGAGATGGAGGCGGGGGAGATAGTCGGACTCGTAGGACCGAACGGCGCAGGGAAATCAACTCTCCTCAACGTCGTCAGTGGGGTCTATCTACCCAGCTCAGGCTCTGTCATATTCGATGGGAGGGATATAACGAACCTGAGTCCCGATAGGGTATGCAAGTTAGGTATAGCGAAGACGTTCCAGCTCGTGCAGTCGTTTCCACAACTTACGGCGATCCAAAATGTTCTTGTAGGGGCGTTGTTCGGCAATTCAGAGAAGATCAGCATGAAAGAGGCCGCGGAGGAGGCAGAAGAAAAACTTGAATACGTCGGCTATCCGATGGAGAAGATCCAGTACCCGGTGAAAAACCTTAATGTCGTGGAATTAAAGCGGATACAGCTTGCAAGAGCCCTCTCCACGGATCCGAAACTTCTTCTTTTGGACGAGGTAACCACGGGACTGAATCCGACTGAGAGCAATGACGCAATTTCACTGATACAGAAGATCAGAGAGTCCGGGATAACAATACTTATGGTCGAGCATGTGATGAGGATTATAATGAACGTCTCCGACAGGATTGTGGTACTCCATCATGGAGAGAAGATAGCGGAAGGAACGCCTGCGGAGATTGCGAAAAATGAGAAGGTTATAAGCTCCTATCTGGGAGAGAAAACATACGTGTGATACCATGCTCAAAGTAGAGGAATTAAATGTCGCGTACGAGAAGGTGCAAGTACTGTGGGATGTCTCTTTTACCATTAACGAAGGGGAGATTATAACTCTCCTAGGCTCCAACGGAGCTGGAAAATCAACCACCGTTAAGACTATACAAGGCCTGCTTAAGCCAAAGTCGGGGAGTTTACAGTTCATGGACAGGCGTATTGATGGACTTCCCGCATACAAGATAGTCGAGGAGGGAATTGCTCTCGTGCCAGAAGGGAGGGAGATATTTCCGAAGATGAGTGTTCTTGAAAACCTCATTTTGGGAGCCTATGTAACAAGGGCAAAGGGTTTACGGGAGAACGGTCTCGAATGGGTCTTTAAGCTCTTTCCGAAACTTGAGGAGCGAAAGGAACAGCTCGCGGGGACAATGAGTGGAGGGGAACAACAGATGCTTGCGATAGCACGCGCTTTAATGTCGAAACCCAAGCTTTTGATGCTTGACGAACCATCCCTCGGTCTTGCCCCGATGATCGTATTACAAGTCTTTGAGATCATCAAAAAGCTGAAGGAGGAGGGCGTTACTGTACTGCTCGTAGAGCAGAACATACATCATGCGCTTGAGATCTCAGACAGGGCATATATCCTGGAAAAGGGCAGGATAATCCTCGAGGGAGAAGGCTCTGATCTTCTGAACAATCACTACGTGAGAGAGGCTTACTTAGGAATGTAGCCTCAACCTAGCTTGGATTTGATCTTCTTTGGGAGCGAGACGAACCCCTTTGGAAGAAATATGACAACGAGGATGAGAATCAAGCCTATAAGGATTAATCGCCCGTAGGTCAAACCAAAGCTCTTCAAGCCCTCATCCAGAATGGTTATAATTATCGTCCCCAAAATCGGCCCCTCGATTGTAAAGAGGCCGCCGCTTATGCTGTAGATGATCGGCCAGAACGATACGTCTATGCCGTAGACCTCAGGGGTTATATACCCAAAATGATGTATCTCTAATGCTCCGGCAATCCCTGCGAAGAAGGCGCTTACGGCAAACGCTGTCAACTTGTACTTCGTCACATTGATACCCATCACCTTCGCTTCAAGCTCGTTCTCCCGTATCGCCTCCAGAGCGAGCCCTATCCTCGACTTCGTCATCAGATAGAGTAGAACGACCACCGCAACCGCTATAAGGAGAACAATATAGTACTCATAGATGATAGAATTCGCTATCGTTACCGGAATCAATCTCTTCGCAGGGATACCATCCCAGCCTCCGGTAAGCCAGGAAAGCTCCGCGGTTATTGTGTGAGCTATAACCGCAAACCCAAAGGTTACCATGGCGAGGAACCACTCCCTCAACCGCACACACGTTAAACCGATAAGAACTCCAACGAATGCCGCGAATATGCCGCCCAGAAGTATCGTGGCGAACGGTGAAATCCCTAGATCCTTTGCCATTATCGCTGACGCGTAACCCCCAATACCGAAAAAGGCTGCATGTCCTAAAGAAACCTGTCCCGAAAAGGCGAGGAGATTCCATGCCGAGGAATAAATGATAAAGATGAGCATTATAATCAATACCGTCAGAAGATATTGATTGATTCCAAAAATCAGGGGTATGAGAAATGCGATGAGCAAGGATATAACTTCAAGATATGTCTTTATGTTTATCCTCCCCCGTTTCATCTTACTCTCCCTTCTCCCCGAATATGCCTGTAGGCCTGATGACGAGTACGATGATCAAGATAAAGAATGCTATGGTATCCTTCCATGCGGTGAACGACATTGAAATGCCAAATACACTGACAAGTGATTGCATGAAGAAGGGCACAACGTTTTCTGCTATACCCAAAATCAGACCACCAATAATAGCCCCGGGTATACTGCCAAGGCCGCCGATGATTAAGACTGCAAAGGCCTTGATGGCTGGAATAGGCCCCATATACGGATCCGCCATCTGACCACTTATCAACCACAAGCTTCCGGCTGCCGCAGCAAGCGCTGAACCCAAAGCGAAACTGAGCATGTCCATTCTCTCCACATTAATGCCCATTAGAGCAGCTGCCTCCCTGTTCTGGCTTGTGGCACGCATCGCTCTCCCGAGAGTGGTCTTCTTTATGAAGAGTTGAAGAGCAATTACGAAGCCGATGGTGATTGCGATGATGATGAGGTAATCCAACGGGAGCGTGATCGAACCTATGGGGACTAAAACCTCGCTGTATGGACTGCGAATAGATCTTGTGCTTGGTGACCATAAAAACGCCACGAGATTCTGTAATAGATAAATCAAACCCAGACTGAGAAAGATCTCATTTAACTTCCCCGTACCCAAAATCGGCCGGAAGCCGAGTCGTTCGATAAAAACACCGAGAATGGCCAGAAGCAGCATTGCAATGGGGATCACTAAATAGGGATCAATGCGAGAAGAGGTAGAGATCCAGAAGGCCGCATAAGCACCGAGCATCAGCAATTCCCCGTGCGCGAAGTTCACAACCTTCATAACACCGAAAATCAGGTTCAGACCTATGGCTAAGAGGATGTAAATGCATCCTGCATAAAGACCCCATACTAAGATCTGAATCAAAAAGCCAGCGTTCATGGTGTTGAATAAAAGAGTAAGAAAATAAAAATAACTATGAGCTTCACGGCTCCTACCAATCCGGCACTATAAAATCAGCCTCCTTTACGCTAGCCGGCCAGACAAGCTTCGGTCTCGTTTCACCACCTGCTTCATTTATTCCATATCATACATATCGACCACTGCACGCTGTGACGTCGCTATTTCTGCCTTCTTAGCACCAGGTATGCGATTGCTAATAGGCCGACAATGGCAAATACCGCTTCAAAACCTGGTTCTTTCGGTGCTGGTGTTGGTGAGCTTCCCGGCTCGTACCAATCCGGCAGGACAAAATCTGTCTCCTTGACACCATCCGGCCAGACAATCTTCGGTCTCGTTTCACCACCTGATTCATTCCAGATCAACTGCTGCACATAAGGCTCGAATTTGCTCTCCCGGTAATCTGACGAAAAAGCTATCACACCGCCCTTCATCGCGAATATATCTTGAGGCATCTCGAGCCCATCCAATGCATCTCTGATCTTTTCCTTATCCAAGGTACCAGCATTCTTAATCGCTTCAGCCGCGATATAAACGCCCTCATAGGTCGTTGCACCCATCATACTCGGGGATGCGCCCCATTTGCTCTCAAAGTCTTCCTTGAATTTTACCACTGCATCGTGGATCGGTCCCGCAGGAATGGCATAGGGGCCAAATATGCTATCCTGGATTGAGTATTCACCCCATCTCTCCACCCCCGTATAGTAGTCAGGGTCATCATTACAGATAACTGAGAGGTAAATTGTGTTCAAACCCACATCCCGCCTTCCTTGAGCCACTATGAGCGTCTGCTCATTAAGGAATGATGCGGGGAAAACAACGTCTGGGTTAGCGGCCTTTATCACCGTTAGTATAGTTCTGTAGTCCGTCTCGCTCATCTTGAATTTTTCTGCCGCAACTACTTCCATGTTGAGGTCGTATTCCTCTATGACCCGTTCAACACCCTCGTACACGCCTGCACCATAAGCAGTGTCCTGGTAGAGCACACCTAACCTCAGTGGCCTATCCTCGGGAAAATTGAATCGCTCATAGATCGCCGGCTTTACTACCTCATTAACAAACAGAAGATTTGATTCTGAATAGTCACTCGTGGTCGCGATGAAATGGAAGAAGTATGTTGTATCGATATCCGTTCTTCTCGTTATATCTGGAGAGGACGCCCCGGTTATTATGAAAGGAACTTTGTAGTCTGCGGCAACAACCGAATCAGCTTTTGTTATGCCGCTTGAGAAGCCGCCGACCAGGATATCAACCTTATCCTCAGTAATGAGCTTGGTTACGGCCTTAACACCAGCTTCTGTGCTCGTTGCCGTATCGCCCTGAACGAGTTTAATCGTCATGTTAACGCCGTTGACGTTTACCCCGCCTTGTGCGTTTATCTCCTCTGCCGCCAATACAGCAGCCTGCCACATATCCGTTCCAGTCGTACTTGCGCCTCCGGTTAAAGGAGCGACTATCCCTATCTTTATTTCTCCCGCTTCACTCTGTGCCCCTGCCAATTGTCCAAAACTGCTTGCTAGCAACAAAGAAACGACTACCATCGCAAATAAAATCCCATACCTCATATTATTCACCTCGCTAACTTCTTGATAGATGACGGGCTATTTAAGCTTTTCTATTTTGTTAAAGGGCGGTATTCATTTGTATTAAGCGATTTCATAGGAGCAGTTTGAAAAGTCGAGTCAAATCCGGTTTTTATAGGCGGTTGGTAAAATCAGTGTTTATATATACCTAGTACCTCATAAGATTCATGCCTTTCTGGGGCAAGCATATAGAGACGCTGTCTCGCGATCAACTCGATGAATTGCAGGTTAAGCGTCTCAGAGATACGGTAGCCCGATGCAGGAAATCAATCTTCTACAGAAACCGGTTGAAGGATATCGATGAATCAGAGTTCAAGAAACCCGGGGATTTATCTCTGCTTCCGTTCACCACGAAGAATGACCTGCGAAACAATTACGACTTTGGCCTTGTGACCGTGCCTCGGGACGAAATTGTGCGGATGCACGCATCCTCAGGCACCACCCGGCAAGGCCACGGTCATCTTCCATACAAGGGCGGATATAGAGACGTGGTCTGACCTTGTTGCCCGATTTATTGTGATGACCGGGGCTGGAATGGCTGACATCTTCCAGAATATCATCAAGTTACGGCCTGTTCACCGGCCGGGTTGGGACTCCATTACGGTGCTGAGAAGGTTGGGATGTTAAC
>CAYNTR010000025.1:0-23932 GCA_964400255.1 uncultured Halobacteria archaeon | reverse complement strand
TGTATATGGAAAAGATTCATCGCAGTAGCGAGGGCCTGATGCTTGTCGAAGACCCACGAGATACCCTTAAAGGACTCTGCACGTTTGCAGACTCAGAAGTCGACTTGGCATCCTTTAAGCTAAGTTACGAGAAGATGATTGGAAGGGGCGATCGTCCAATTCACATAAAGCATGCTCACACTCACTTCTATACACTTACGTTATTTAAACTTCTCGTTCCTGAGACACACAAAGGTAAATATCGGCTCAGTCTTGTTGCTAAGAACCTCTGCACATTGCTAGCCAGTCCAAACCGAAAGGATGAATACCAAAAGATTTTATCCGAAGTGCTTCTAATTAATGAGAGCAAAGGCAAATTGTTTGAAGATTTTCTTCAATTCGTCACAGAAAAAAAATCAAAAAAAGATATTGATCAGAGATTTAAGCCTATCCCTGCAAGAACTTTAATAGCGTGGTCAAAGGAAGCAGGTTTAATACAAGAATATCAGAATTTTTTTCAAGCGATTCCAAGAAAAAAAACGAAACCTACCCAAGCGCAATTTAAAGATGTCCTTATAAAAATATATACAGAGACGCAAACCACGGAAGTCTTTGGAATTAAGCGAATATATGTTCCCATAGGCGGGCTAAGATTCAATGTTTGCGTGGAACTCGGTTTGAAGAAGGAAGAGTTCGATGATGAATTGAAGTATTTGCTATCGACCGAATATGGTACCAGAATAACCTTGCATGGTGCTCCAACAAATGTATATGAAGAAGAGGAAACTTTTAATTATTCAGGCAAACTTTATATCTACTTGTCAATAAAGGTATAACAAATGGAAAAAATAGGAATAATCGATCTCAAAAAGGTAAAGCCTAGAGATTATGAGCGGTTCTTTCTAAAACGAAACCCCTTCCCAGCTGTGGGAGTTCCAAGCGATGCTCTCCTAATTACAGTGGACAGAGTACCAATAATCAAAAGATTCGAGAACGTCATAGCCGAGTTGCTAACTGATGGAACGAGTATTATTACAGTTCTAGTTGGCGATTACGGAAGTGGAAAGAGTCATTTGCTAAAGGTCTTCAAGCAGAGCGTTAATAGTCAGCTACTTTCCCGGGAAAATGGGACCTTAGCAGCCTATGTCAAATCTCCAGGAGAGGGGTTTCGCGATTTCTTTCTCGAGATTATATAGGATATTGGACGGCCTTTATTTGAAAAATACTCTGAAGATATTATTAAAGAATATCTCGAAAAGAACAAAACAAAAATTGCGGATAAAATCCTCTATGAGCAAAAAGTGAAACAATCTTTTCTTGGAGGTAATTACAACATTGGAGAACTCTTACAAAACAGCCGATGGCTAGAATTATTCAGATGGATAAAAGCAGAATATTTTCACGAAGTACGCTCAATGGACGTAGCATTTGCATTTCTAACACTCTCTCACCCGGATTATTCATCAAAGGCTTGGCGTTGGTTTCTTGGGGAACGCCTCGACAAGGGGGAGAAGGAGATATTGAACATTGAAACATCAATTGATGACGATGAGATAGCCTACTCTACATTTCGTAGTTTAGTAGTATTGTTGCAAGTCGTAGGTATTAAGTCCATAGTAGTTGTGGTAGATGAACTGGAAAAGATTACTCTCATTCATCCTACAAAACGCGCAAGATACCAGGATCAGCTTAGACGTATGATCGATGATTATCCCACGGACATGTGCATGTATTTTGCAATTGCACCTCGCCAGTGGGAGTTACTTACCAAAGAACCTACTGCTTTAGTTCGTAGACTCGCAGGGAATTGGTATGTACTTGAGGAGTTCAAAATGGATCATACCAAAGAACTTATCGAGAAGTATCTTTATTTTGCTCGAACTGACAATTTTTCTTCACAAAAAGCGAAAGCCAAGTTTAGTAATTGCGAGCCTTCACTCTGCCCATTCACGACAGAATCGATAAACGCTATTCAGAAAGTCTCAAAAGGATTGGTTTCTAGCATCATTTTGCTTTGCCGTAAGCTATTGGAATACCTCTACGATCACCAAGACAAATACCAATCGATAACTCCAGAACTCGTGGAATTGGTCAAGCAAGAGGAGGGGCTGAGTTAGTTGTTCAAAACCAAATCTATGTCGTACAACCTATCGATTGAATGGTTGGACCCAATAAAGATGGCTGGATGGTTTCTAGGAGTGTGTGGAGGGATTATAACCTTAATTTGGGCAATATCTAATATAAAGCCTAGAGTAAAAAATAGCACATTGGTAATGAGATACATTGACTATGCCGAAAACCTGTTGATAGAAGAAAAGGAATATGAGCTCTCATGGGGTCGCATATTATGGGGTCGCATGTTCCCACAAAAAGTCAAGCTACCTAAGTTATCGCGGGATTCTACATTTCAACTTCTCTATAAACCACTTATATCTTATAAGCAAATGTTACCTAAAGACCAATATGTAGTAGTGGAGAAAGGCTCTACGCGGGCTATAACGCTAATAGACAAAAGGTTCTTTGAGGAAGCAGAGACAATCCGTGTGAATGTTGTGACTATGACTTCAATAAAGGATGAAGACTATAAGAAGAAGATTAATTCCACATATCAAAAAGATGCGGTAGTAATAACCAACGAGAACCTCGAAGAAATACGTAATTATCCGCTCTCATTTCTATCAAATATCGATATAGCTAATCTTGCTGGCATCTTCCCATTTTTAAGTATGTTTAATCCTGCAGAAGAGAAGTATGTCGTAAGAGAGATCGCCGCAATGAAAGGAAACACCCCTGGACGGCTAATTATTCCTTTACGAGAAGCCTGACCTCATTCTTTTCTGAATATCAAGCAGTAGTGATGAGAACGGTTCCCAATATAACTATGGAACAACCCAAAAGGGAATAGTTTCTTATTGTCTTGGCACCATATCTTCTCATCTTTCGGTGTCCAAAATCGGCACATGCTTCTGAAAGTATCGAAGGCAAGCGGATGGAGTTTTCCATCACGGTATACATTATTAGTTATCACAACAATGTATGAACGTGGTTTCATTAACTCGTTTATTTGATAAAAGATTGATTTCTGCTCATTTAAGAAGGTATTATAATTTTTTATGTTACCTAAGTCTCTTTCATCATCACCATATACAGTTCTCAAACCTTGAGTTTTCCTTTCACCGTTTCTTTCGCTATCGTTATCTAGTTGGCACCAATAAGGTGGAGATGTAAAGCAGAAATCCATTTTTTGATTCCATCTCTTTTTTAGCTTAGGTAATAAGCTCCTGCAATCCCCAGGTAATATGATGGTTTTCGTGTTGCTTGGCCCCTCGGATATTCTTCTTCTAGCCAATGACGTAAAATCTGGATACAGTTCAATGCCCAGACTATTGCGATGCAGATGACGTGCAGCGATTAGGGTTGATCCAGTTCCAGCGAAAGGATCCAGAACCCAGTCATTTGGTTTTGTAAAGAACTGGATAAAATCCTCAGCTAAACCCTCAGGAAACGTTGCAGGATGTATAAGCTTTGACTTTCTAGGTGGAGGATTGTAAATAAACCACGTCTTCGTGAAAGAGAGCCAATCTGAACCTTGCATAGTATTAAGCTTTCCAGATCCAATTTCCCCCTGCATAGCATTCACCTCTATTCCTATATTGTATATCCGCAGGAAAAAGCTTTCGGTCAAGGTGTAATAAATACAGGAAGAGATGCGAAAATGAGCAGTGCTGCATAATAAAGGGCAGCGTGAGCGAGACTACTGGAAAGAATTTGCCGAGAAGTTAGGCGGGTTCTCGGCAATCTTATCCTTCGGAACAATAATCCCCTCTCTGTATCACCCCTCTTCTATCTTTTTTTTCAAAAGTCTGATGAACTCTTCTTCCACTTCAACGGCTTTTTAGAGCACCTAAAAGAAATCCGTCAGCGTCTTCTGATTCTTTACTTCTTGTTCCTCTTTCCCGTATTCCTCTTCCGTGGTCTCTGCTTTCTGTGTCCTTATCGGCTTCTCTTCTCCGACTCGTGTTGTAACTACACCTGTTTCTTCTGGTCCGCGCTCTTTCCTTTTCCTCGCTGCGATTGCGAGCGCCTCTTCGTAGATCTTCTGCGCTCTTTCTTTCACCTCTTTCTCAGTATCACCGAGCAGAAACGCTATTTCAGTAACATCTAGCCTTAGCGATGCAGTTATCTCCGCTGCCTTCTTCTCATCTTTAAAGAAGACCGGTAAGAAGGGCACCACAAAAAAGAGCGCGTAGCTCCGTGGTACTTTGGCATAATTAGCGATTTTACCTGCGAATTCCTCTTGCATCGTGCCCGATTTCTTCTCTTCACCTTCCGGCATTTTCGCATGGAACCACGGTGACCGGAAATACCGCTGCTTGCGTCGTTCCCAGCCACCCTCTCGTGTCCCTTCTTGAATTTCTTTCGCCGAGAGCACACCACCTGCCATCAAACTGGACGCGTAGCGCCAGAACTTGTAATTCTCACGCTCTCTTACTCTGCCTAAGAACATGTCAGCTCGGCTCAGGTACCGCAGCCCGTGCAGAAAGCTCTTGTCATTATACTCGTACGAGAAATTCTTATAGATCCACTGGATGCTCTCCTCAGGTGTCTTGTCAAGCGTGTAGAGTGAAGAAAGCGCTTGTTGCAAATCGTAACCTTCGGTACCAAAAATTTTATGGAGCACCTCAAAAATGTCCTCCTCAATATCCCGTCCACCGGTCGCTATATCCTCTTCATGGATACGCTCCGTTCGGGATTCTGCCAGTGAAAGTGCTTGCAGATCGTTGATCGCAGACCGTAAATCGCCACGCGCATTCTTCCCGAGACTAATCAATGCACCATCATCGATTGCGATCCCCGCTTTTTCACTGATATTTCGGAGCACACGAAACACCATCCCCGGTTTGATTCGGTCGAACGCAATGACCTTGCAGTTCCGCACCAACCCTTGGCCCATCTTGTATCTGTCGTTGGCCGTGAGAATGATGGGCTGGGTGCTTCGTTTCACGATCTCCGTTATCGCCTTCGTGCCACCGCGATCCTCGGTGCCGTGCAGGTTGTCCGCTTCGTCCAGCACGATCAATCGCGTTGAATGACTGAAGGTCGTGCTTGTCGCAGCAGGGCCTACAATGCTTTTTATCACGCCTGCGTTGCGCTGATCCGATGCGTTGAGCTCGATAACCTCCCATCCTTTCTCAGCGGCAAGTGCATATGCCGCGGACGTCTTGCCGCAGCCTGCGGGCCCGTGGAGAAGCGCAGCCTTCTTCGACTTTGGGTTATGTATCCCATCAGCCCATTCGTGCAACTCCTCAATCGCTTTGTCATTGCCCACAACGTCTCGTAATCGCTTTGGCCGGTATTTCTCGGTCCATTCCACGCTCGTTCCCTGCATTACTGTTCTGTTATATATCATTGGCAGGCGCGGCTTAAGAGATTTCGGGCCTTTTTCAAAAGCGAAAAGTTCTTATGTCAAAAGATAAAAAACTCCTCATTAACCATGGCTGAGGATGAGACAGCACGGAAAAAGGAGCGAGCCGCAGCATCCGCCGTTTCGCTCATTAACGATGGCATGGTCATCGGGCTCGGCACGGGCTCTACCGCAGAACGTGCGATCAGAAGGATCGGGGAGCGAATAAAGGATGAAAAGCTCAAGATCTTGGGCGTGCCCACCTCGCTTCGAACCGAGCTGCTCGCTATCGAATGCGGTGTTCCTCTCACGACACTTTCTGCACATCCCGCGTTAGATCTTGACATCGATGGTGCAGAGCAGGTTGATGCAAAACTCAATTTGATTAAAGGCGGGTGGGGCTCACAAACGAGGGAGAAGATCGTCTCCTATGCGGCAAAAAAAGTGGTTATCTGCGTTGATGACGAGAAAGTAGTAGCGGTGCTTAACAGATCCGTACCGATAGAAGTGTTGCCCTATGCTGCTAAAGTCGTGGAGAGACAGGTGAAAGAACTTGGTGGGAAACCTACTGTAAGGCTCGATGGGAGCAGAGGGGGCTATTTTATTACCGAGCATGGGAATGTAATAATCGATGCGGATTTTGGCGTTATACGCAATCCGAAATTTCTGAGTAGTGCGCTGTCTTCTGTTGTCGGTGCGGTCGAGCATGGGCTATTTACCAATGCCACTGAGGTACATGTGGGCGAGGAAAGAGGCGTTAGGATATTGAAGCGAGAGTAAAGATAAAGAAAGAGGCTGGAGAGAAGGGAAAATGAAAGTGTTAGTAAGTCCGAGAGATATAGAAGAGGCAAAGGTGGCGATTCGCGGGAAAGCTGATATTATCGATGTGAAGAATCCAAAAGAGGGTTCGTTAGGCGCGAATTTCCCCTGGGTTATACGAGCGATAAAAGAGTTAGTGGAACAGGAGTGCGGGGATGGCGTTGAGATGAGTGCTACGATTGGCGATTTTGATTATAAGCCGGGTACGGCGTCATTAGCAGCCTTAGGCGCCGCGACAGCCGGTGCAGATTATATAAAGGTGGGGTTATTCAAGATAAAAACCCGGCAAGAGGCGATAGATGTGCTTAACGGCGTGGTTAAGGCTGTGAAAGGATTCGACCCCACCAAGAAAGTGGTCTCCGCTTTTTATTCTGATTATACGCGAATAAACTCAATTTCACCGTTTGAGATCACCGAAATTGGGCAGGAAGTGGATATCGACGTGGCCATGGTGGATACCGGTATAAAAGATGGGCGGTCGACATTGGAGTTTCTCAGCAAAGACGAGCTCAAGACCTTCGTTTCCGAATCAAAAGCGCATGGACTGGATACCGCCCTTGCCGGCTCGTTCACCTTTGATGACCTGCCTGTAATAAAAGAGATAAATCCCGATATACTGGGTGTAAGAGGGATGGTCTGCGGTGGTGACAGAGACTCAAACGTTAGGGCAGAGCTGGTGACCGAGTTGCGGAAGAAAGTTTCAGAGTGAGTTCGTGCTCATTATACGTAAATCAGACAGGTGGTGATAATGGTGGCAAACGTTAACGGGGAAGAGGCCCTTTCTAAATCAGAGTTGCTCGAGCTAACCTCCGGCTTAGATAGCTTTGGTGAGATGCTCATCATGATGGGAAAAATCGCGAAGTTAGAGAAAGCGGTGAGTCATTTGGATACTCTGATGAACAAGCTTTTTCAAGCTGAGAACCGTGCACTGATTTTTGCCATGGAGACGAATCCGGAATTAATGGATAAAGCTGAGGATCTTGCACTGAAATGGGAAGCTCTCGCGGGCAAAGACCCGATGGATCTGCTGCCCGATGAGCAGATTGAATTGGGCACGAGTTTTAAGGATTTTTCCCGGTTGTTTATAGAGGTTGTGGACCGTTTACTGCAGGATGAAACGCCGCCAGAATAAAGTTGTCATTCTCGCACCACGTGCACCGAAGTCGCCTTGAAGGTTGCATAGACATCTTCACCCTCGTTGAGTTGAAGATCTTCTGCTGCTTGCTTCGTAATAAGCGCTACGAGCGAATTCTCCATCTTAATTCGAACCAGAGGACCAAGAGGTGTGATTTTCATGATCTTCACGCGCAGTGCGTTCCGAATACTGCTCTTCCCCTTTTCCTTTGATATGCTTATGTCTTCGGGTCTAATGCACACCAGCACTTTCTCTCCTTCTTGTAAACGAGATATGCCGGCTATTTTTGAGCCAAAAACCTCTAAAACTGCTAACCCATCCTTATTTGATTCGACAACGCTCGGTATAATATTCTCCACGCCGACGAATTTCGCGATCGCTTCGTTTGTGGGCGCATAAAATATCTCGTGCGGCAGACCAACTTGTGCAATCGCGCCGTTCATCATCACGCCAATGCGATCTGCGAGGCGTTGACCTTGGAGCATATCATGGGTAGCCATAATGATTGTGGTCTTATACTCTCGGTTGATCCGTGCGATCAATTCTTCGATCTTTTCCGTGGCGATCGGATCAAGATTCGCGGTTGGTTCATCAAGTAACAACACCTCAGGCTCGGTTACGATCGCCCGTGCCAGTGCCACTCGCTGGGCTTCGCCCCCAGAGAGCGTTGGTGCAATCCGCTTCGCGTAATCCAGGAGTCCAACGATCTCCAAGGCGTGATTGACCTTCTCATCAATCCGTCGACGCTCAATACCCCTGAACTTCAAACCGTACGTGACGTTATCAAACACGCTTGTATTAAAGAGCGCGGGCTTCTGGAATAACATTGCCATTTTTCTCCGAATCCCCAGCCTCTTTTTTGAGGAAAAGTTGGCATCGATGCCGTCAAAATATATCGCCCCTGAAGTAGGCATATCAAGAAGGTCTATCAGACGTAGAAGCGTCGTCTTTCCGGCACCGGTAGGGCCAATAACGGTAATAATCTCGCCGCTTTCTATCGTTATAGTAACCTCTTTTAAAATCTCTTTTTCACCGTAAACCTTGCATACCTGCTTTACTTCTATCATTTCTACCTCTGTTGCATCCTGTTCAAAAGAATATTGATGATGAGCGCTAAGGACAGGAGAATAATACCAAGGGCTATTGAGAGCTCGATATTTCCCATCGAGGTTTCGAGTGCGATCGTGGTGGTCAGCACCCTCGTGAAGCCCCTTATATTGCCACCGATCATCATTGCAGCTCCTACCTCTGATATTGCACGGCCATAGCCGGTGACAACAGCAGCTAAAATGGCATAGCGTGCCTCCTTTATGTTGGCACGGATGGCTTGAAATTCCGTTGCACCTAGTGAGATGATGGTGTCTCTGATCGTTTTATCCACACCACTCAGGGCAGAGATGGTTAACCCGGTCATGATGGGGGCGATCAATATCATCTGCCCGATCACCATACCTGTTGGAGTAAAGAAGAGGCCAAGGAATCCGAGCGGCCCGGACCGCGAAAGGAGTAAGAAGACCAGAAGACCAACAAGAACGGTTGGCAGTGCAAACAGCGTTTGGATGATGCTTATCAAGCCGCGTTTTCCCCGGAATTCATGGAAATGGATGTAACTCCCGAGCGGGATGAATATGAGGGACGTTATGAGCATGGATGTTCCTGAAATCCGCAACGTTCGCAGCGTTATATCAATAACTTCTGGATCGAGCGTGACGATGAGCTCGATTGCTCTTATGAAGCCGTCAATAATTTCATCCATTGCAACAATCACCGCAATAAAAATGAGGGTACCGCGAACCGCGGAACACCCTTCTTTTCAATCTTTTCGCTCTTGCCTCCATGGAACTACTGTATACCCTCTGCACACAAAAGTTTGCGCTATCGTACGGGCAATAGCTCCTAGGGCCTTGTTTCAGCACCGACTTCTTGCAATCCTTCGTTGAATCTTCGTGCCGCTATCATTGTTCATACGTTGCGGGCTCCGCGCACTCCTCCCAGGTCGGGCAGCCGTAGAGTTCTTTGCATTTGCCACCACTGAGCGGATAGAACAGCGGCGTCCCATACTCGGCAACACCGAATTCAGCGATCATCTGCTGCGTCTCGTTCGAGATCAGGAAGTTGATGAAGTTGTCTGCCATGGTGATGTTGACGTGGGGTTGCTTTTCGGGATTGACTGCCATCACTCCGTACACGTTGAGCAGAATATCGCCCTTGTCTACGAGTGGAACGAGCTGGATCTGGCCCTTAAAGGCGAGGAATGTGCCGATGTCTGCCAGTGTATACGCGGATTTTTCGCTCGCCATCACCAGTGTGGGGCCCATGCCGCTGCCCGCTTCTACATACCACCCTCCGGTGGAGTTCCTGATCTCTCCGTAGTCAAAGCCCGCGCTCTTCCACACCCGCTGCTCCGTTGCGTGCGTGCCCGAGTTGTCACCTCTTGAGACAAACTTGATCGCAGAATTATTCAAGCCCTTCTCCCTTATCGTTCTGAAAGCCACCTCGGGGGTCATTCCTTTGATCCCGGCGGGATCGCTTTCTGGACCTACGATGACAAAGTAGTTGTACGCGAAGTCCCTGCGATTGATCCCATAGCCATCAGCGATGAACTGATCCTCCCTCACCCGATCATGGACCGCGAGCACATCGACATCGCCTCTCCTTCCATATTCCAGTGCTTTTCCCGTCCCCGCGTAGACGATACGAAGGTCAGCATTGTATTTTTCATCGAAGACAGGCTTTAAATAGTCAAGCAGTCCGGTATCATAGAGGCTCGTCGTCGTTGAGAGCATCAACGCCTGTTTCGGTGGCAGTTCTGTCGGCGTCGGGCTGGCTTCAGGCTGTTCTTCATTGATGCATCCGGCAAGTATCGCCGTCATTGCGATTGCCGCTATTGCGATTAACGCTACTATTTTTCTTCTTTCCATTTTTTCCTCCTTTGCTTAATTTGCGATGCGTCTCAGATCGAAAGATGATAGGTCCAAGACATGCCATCGATATGCATAGTTATGCCATTCGGTATAAAATCCTTTTCGGTTTTTGCCGCGCCGAAAACTTCTCAAGAGGCGGAACAAATTTATACTTGGAGGTCGGGAAAAAATGCCGTTGAGTGCACGAAATCGATTGAAAGGTGTGGTGAAGGGGATTGAGAAAGGCGAAGTTGCTGCCAAAGTTAAGATCGAACTATCTGGTCCCGCAACTATAACCTCGATGGTAACAAAAGAGGCGGTGGAAGAGCTTGGTCTTAAAGCGGGGGATAAGGTAGAAGCGGTGATAAAGGCATCTGAAGTAATGGTCTCGAAGGACTAACGGAAACCGTAACAGTCCTGAAAATCCTCGCGTGGGGCGAAAGCGCCCCACGCACAAATCTTATCGGGTGGAGTAAAGAGGGAAGTGAAATAATAGCGTACCCGATATGCACAATTATGCCATTCGATATAAAAAGACTTTCGGTTTTGTCCTCGGACTTTCGCGACAACCTTTATAAATAAGAAATCAAAGATTATGTAAATGGGCATAGCGGCCATAGCGACGGGGAAACTCCCGGACTCATTCCGAACCCGGCAGATAAGCCCGTCAGCGTTCCTTACGGTACTAAGTTGCGCGAGCACTTGGGAACTCTGGATCGCTGCTATGCCCATTCCTATTTAACGCGCGATCCCTTTGGGAAGATTATGGAAAAGATATTCGTATCTTCTCTGAATTTGAAGGAGTTCAGGGGCATCAAGGAAACCAAAGAGCCGCTCGAGTTCGATAAGTTCAATGTCCTTGTTGGGCGGAACAACAGTGGTAAATCGGCAATAGTGCAGGCGCTTTCACTCTTGCCAGACCCAGAGCTTGGGTTACCAATGGGACTAAACGTTTACTTTTGGAGTCCAAGAGGGAGTAACATTCAAAGCTGGGGGAATAGAAGAGGGGTTTTTAATTATCTCCTGGGCGGGGAAAATTCAGCAATTTACAGGTATGCAGGTACCGCAGTTCTGGAGTTCCAGGTAAAAGGAAAGGCTTGCCAGGCAAAAATCGGCAGAGGCAGCCCCGAATTCTTCGTAGAAGGGGAGCGCATTAAAGATATCAATGCGTGGCTTGAGCAGTTAGGCATTGAAGCAGGACGAGGAAAAGATTCTGTCGCATTCGTACCAAATGATAGTACCTTCTTTAAGAATTTAAAGGTCAATTTAAAGCAAAATTGGTCGATTGTCGAGAAGAGCGGAGCGCACTATAGGATTGTACGAGATATCATCAACAAATCCGTAAATGAGACCTTCACCGAAGTCATTCCACGAGAGGACGAATTACACGTAAGAAAAGAGGTGAACGGTAGCCCCTTCTATGTCAAGGTTCGAGATTTAGGCGACGGGATCAAGAAGATGCTCAGTGTCCTCTTGTGGCTTGAGGCAAGTTCGCCTGAACTTGTGCTTTGGGATGATTTTGAAGCATCCGTGCACCCAACGTTGATAAAACTGGTATTAGAGTGGCTGATGAAGAAGGACTGGCAGGTGGTACTCACCACCCACAGCATAGATACGCTCTTGAAGCTTCTCGAAATTGACGCCGAAAGCAAAGACAGTAGGGTCATTCTCTTGCAAAAGACCCCGGATGACATACTGCTACACAAGACGCACACACTCGAAGAACTTGAAGACTTTGTGATTGCTAACCAGGATCCGAGACTTCTGCCTGATTTACTTAAGCTATGAGATTCGTTAGTGATCTACCCGGCGAGCCACTCCTCCTAACGGGGGACGGAAGGGGGGAATTCTATCTGTTAGAAGTTCTCACTCAGAAACTGAATGGTACTACTATTATCATCTACTTTCCCTTTTTCCAAAGCAAGGTGTTGATAGCAATTCCTAAAACACGAACAACGCTTGCGGTGCTAGAAACACTCGTAGAATATGTTGAGGGATACGATGTCAAACGCTTTCTCGTTGTACTTGATCTTGAAAACTTCACGGGAGGTATCAGAAGTGGCGTTGAAGAAAGACTTGGGTCCTTGGATGTAACCTTAGCGAAGATGGAGATGTTGAACCCTCCGTATGATAACGCTCTTCACGTTGAAGGTCGCACAAGCAGTGGGAGGGATTTTATAGCCCTGATCACTGTCATGGGTGATAACACTTGTCCGAAGATAGAGTTTCACATTGCGCAATTAGTAGAGGAAAAATATGGTGTGCGGATAGACCCGAATCAAGCTAAACTAAAATTCTTGAAAAAAGTAAGAGAGATAACCGGTGCCAAAAACTATGGCAAACTAGTCGAGAATTTGAGTGAAGAAGACCTTATCAAGTTTTTTCCTCAACTAATGCATGCTTTGAGAGCCATTGAGGAAATTGTTGAACTTTAGTTTTTTGAGATAGATCCACTTTGTGGGTCATTTCTTGGTAACGCTCATAAACATGATCTATTTCTTAGAGAAGGGGAATGTATGAGTGTGGAAAAACTGATTATTTACTCCGACGGCGCCAGTAGAGGGAATCCCGGACCGGCAGGTATAGGTATTCTGATCTGTGATCAAAGGGGCCAAGTAGTAAAAGAATATCAGGAATTTATTGGCACAGCGACGAATAACGTTGCAGAATATCGGGCCTTGCTCAAAGCATTAGAGCTGGCACGTGATCTTCTTGTTACCGAGGTTGACTGCTTCGCAGATAGCGAATTGATGATAAAGCAGCTTAATGGGGAATATAAGGTAAGAAATCAGCGATTAAACGAACTCTTTCTTCAGGTACGGGCAAAAGAGCAACTGTTTGATCGGATAAGCTATGCTCACAGGTCGAGAGAGGACCCCCATATAGCGAGAGCCGATAAGCTTGCCAATCATGCTATAGACGAAACTATCAAACGAGTCTGAACAGAAGAATGCGTTTTTAATAGAGTGCGTCGTCGAGACCGAGAATAAGAACTATGATCGAATGAATAGCAAGAAGACAAACGCTTATCTTTAAAACGTCTCACCGCTACCTTTGAAATACAATGCACTGGTCGTTAGTAATCGCGCAGGACATAGTAGCAAAACGGAAAGAGAAAAAGCATGTGGTTGCTACCGGTATTACGCCATCGGGCGATATTCATGTTGGTAACCTGCGGGAGATAATAATTGCAGACGCCGTGCACTCCGCGCTCATAACTATGGGTGTAGACGCACGACTCATCTATGTTGCCGACACGTTTGATCCGCTCAGGAGACGATACCCATTTCTACCTCCAGAATTCGAAGCGCACGTGGGTAAGCCACTATTCGAGATACCAGATCCCAAAGGATGCCATCCCTCTTATGCAGACCACTTTGTGCAGCCGTTCCTTGAATCTCTGGACGATTTAGGCATACAAATAGAGGTTTTTAGAGCTGATGAGCTGTATAAGTCAGGAATGTACGTGGACACGATAAAAGAGGTATTATCGAGAAAGGAGGAGTTGTCGAGGATCATAGAGACTGTTTCCGGGAGGAAACTGCCCGAAAACTGGTCACCGTTTAATCCGTTTTGTGTGGCATGTGGTAGAATCAATGCGGCAACGGTGCAGGGATTCGATCTCACGAGGGAGGAAGCATATTACGAATGTGCATGTGGAAACAAGGGAGTTGCTTCGTTTAAGGGCGGTGGTAAGTTAGCGTGGCGAGTGGACTGGGCAGCGCGCTGGAAGATCCTCGGCGTTACCATCGAGCCGTTTGGCAAGGATCATGCCTCGCCAGGAGGATCTTTTGACACCGGGAAGCACATATCCACAGAGCTCTACCAGTACGAAGCGCCGTACCCCATCCCCTTTGAGCATATCCTCTTAAAGCTGAAAGAAGAAGGAATGAAGGCGAAAGTTACCGCCATGTCCTCATCCCGGGGGACCAATATCCCGGTGCATGAGATCTTAGAGGCCGTGCCGCCAGAGATTTTGAAGCATGCCATTTCGAGAGTGAGACCTGATAAGCACATTGAATTTGACCCCTCGTTACCCTTACTCAACCTGATCGATGAGTACGAGCGAGAAATCGGCAGTATAGGACGTGGTATCGCAGCGGAAATCCCATTCCGGCATCTCATTACCCTCGTGCAAATTGCACCTGTCGGTTCGGAGGAATTTCTCAAGGTTATTGATCGAAGCGGATATGAGCTTTTTAAAAAAGACAAGACAGAAAACGGAGTAGAGTTCTCCTATATCGAAGAAAAAGAACTAAAGGAGATAGAGAAGAAAGCACGGTACGCAGAAAAGGAGATAAAGAAGAAAGCACGATATGCCGAGATTTGGCTGCGAACGTACGCGCCAGAGAGCGTAAAATTTGAAGTACAATCCGCTTTACCGGTAGAAGCACTAAAAACACTTTCTGTGGAACAAAAAACGGCGTTGAAGCTCCTTGCAGAAGCATTGCAAGAGGGCACGACCCTGAGCGCTGAAGACCAGCATAATAAGATATACGACGTCGCCACCGCTACGAATATGGACGTAAAGGAGGTATTCAAAGCGATTTATATCGCATTATTGGGAAAGTCGTCAGGTCCACGAGCTGGCTGGCTGCTCGCTTCGCTGGATACCGGATTTTTACGGGAACGGTTTGAATCTGCAGCAGAGTTATGACTCGGATCCACAACTTAAATTCATCCTTTCGTTACGATACGCCAAATGCGCTTTTTAATGCGTCTACCCAGTAACGCGCGAACCCGCCAATAAAACTCCCTATTTCACGCGCTGACATATCTTCCGGTAGGGGCGCATTGCCCGAAAGAATGGGCAGCAGGAAGAAGAGCGCAATTACCACAATTACTATGATCGCCACGATTTTCACCCTTCTGTTTCACCTCCTTTTAACAACGTATGGTTCTCTCCTATTTGTTATTCTCATTCATTTAGTATAATAAAAACGCTTCTATCGCAACTTTGACTTTACCGATGGCTCTTTGCCGGTCTCTCGCACAAATAAGAGTGGAAATACAATGTCACTCAGGCAGCACGGGAACCACACAGAAATGAACAATATGAGGAAGACAAAAGGCAGTGCTAAGGCCCACTCGGTACCGCCACCAAAAGCCGTGAGGTAAAAGAGCGATGCCCATGTGCTCAACAACACGTGTCCGGCATGGGGGAACCTTGTTGTGGGTTTCCAGTAAGCAATTGCGATACCAAGAACGGCAAGCGGATTTACCAGCCACCATTTCTCGATGAACCCAAAATGCAATTCCATCTCAGCACCCAAAAGGATACCCCCCAAATAGGGGAAGAGGATATCGCTTATCGTTGCTATGCCAACAGATCCGATGTATCCAATGAGAAATACGGAGACGCCTTTGCCTCTATACAATCTATACATGCCCGTCGTCACGAGTGCGCTCAACAGGACGTGCATCGGATGAAATGCATAGAAAATCCTTTCAGAAGAACTTTGAGGAAGGTGAACTGCCAAAAGCATGAGAACAATGCCTGTAATAGCACCCAAAGCAGTGAACGGCGCATGTCTGAGCAATTCTTTGGTAATGAGCTTTGAAGGTTCGTCATCCCCCGTCCTAAATGCATCACTACCATGCCCCATCTCTCATCACTCTCCTGATATTTGATTTCGCAATAATTATAAGCGTAGTAAGGTTTAAAATTTGATGCCGGAAGCGTATGCGGATAGTTCTATATTGGGTATCATTTCTACACATGCCTCGGAGGTGGGGCTGTTCTTATGATTCGTTAATCCTCGCATCAATCCCGATTATATAGGCGTAGGGCGCATACGCCTTCACTTTCCGTGCTTCCTGTATCTCGATCGAATGGAAGTGAAACTCGTCTTGCAGCTCTTGTAAGCTTGTCATGATTTTCTCTTTCGCCTGTGTTATCGCATGCTCAACCACTTTGCTTTTCATAGCGCTTTCGTCAGAATAAGCAGATTCCACAGCGTAGAAATGGAGTATCCCGCCGTGAGGCTTAAGCATACTCACGGCTTCGCGGAGAAATAGGTACGCGCTTTTCGGAAGGTTCATGATGATCCGATCTGCCGTATTTTGGCATTTTGTGTATAGGGCGCGTATGTCACCTTCGATCGCCTCGATGTTTCTTACGTTATTCAATTGCATATTCTCCCGGAGATACCGTATCGCATCGGGATTGATGTCAATTGCCGTAACGTGGCTTTGCGGTGCTCGTTTTGCGATCTGGATAGAGAACGAGCCAACACCGGCGAACATGTCGATTATCGCCTCCTCTTGTGCGCTCTGTGCAGCCTGCGATGCGACTCTGTTTCGTTCTCCGGCCAATCGGGGATTGAAATAAACCTTTTCAAGGTCAAGTTTGTAGATACATCCGTTCTCTTTGTGTATCGTCTCTGTCCTGTTCTCGCCGGCGATTATCTGCAACTGTCGTGTTCTGAATACGCCTTCGACTGCTGAAATCCGTTTTGCGACCACTTTGATGTTTTTATGCTGGTTCATGAGCGCGTGAGCGACTTGTTGTTCTTGTTCATCAGGAACGGCCTCAGTGAGCACGGCAATATCACCGATTACCTCATATGATGGCTTGAATCCAATAATGTCTTCAATGCTCCTTCTCTGTTCTAAAATCGTAAATGCTCGTGTGATAAATTCAGCAGCACCTAGTTCACTCTTTTCTGTATCGGTTAGCGGGCGTACCAGCGGGAGATAAACGAAGGTGTCGTCCGAGGTTATCTTAGCGTCAGGTTTCAGCAGTTCAAGCTCCTTCAATGCTTGCCGGATTTCCTCGCCTCGTTGCTTCTCCGCTTTCACGCACGGCAAATTCTCCGTCTCTGATTTCAAGCCGCTCCCCATTTTACTTTATTCTATCACCTGTATCGCCTAAGAAGTAAAGTTTTTATGCCGTGTAATATATCCCCTAAGGTAAAAATGAGCACGGATTCACTTGTTAAGGGTGAAGAGCCACAAGAATGCTCCCCTATCCTGTATGAACTATCTCGTCTCAGGGGAAAAAGTTAAACGTATCTAAATCTCTCTTGAAGGGAAGTCCGTCTCTACATCCATATTCTCGGATGCAGCATGAAGCAACCAAATTGCCGATTTTACCACTTTCGAGGATGCTCTTCTCGTGGAGCAAGCCATACAAGAATCCTGCAGCGAATGCGTCGCCCGCTCCGGTGGTATCCACAACCTCTGTCGGATAGGCGTCGATGAGATGCGATGCACCCGTGCAATCGGCAACATAACACCCCTGCTCGCCTAATGTTACACAGACGATCTGCGCACCGCAGTTTAAAAGCGCGTCTGCACCCTTTTTATAATCCGCTTCTTTTACCAACGATGTCAATTCACCACGGCTGAGAAAAACTACTGTGCTCCGCTCTATGAGTTCCGTCAAATCCTCAAGCTTGTAGTTGAAACAGAGCATGCCGGGACTAAAGCTGAGCTTTGCCTGTAAATCCTTTGCCAATTCGCGTTGCATATCCAGCTGCTCTTGGTTAACGAATGAACTGGTATGCAGGAACCGAGCATCATTTACAAATTCTCTATCTACATAGTCCATGCAGAATCGGGCATTCACACCGGGATAGATATACAGTGCCCGTTCGCCCCAAGCATCAACGAATCCTATTGCAGCGCCAGTGTACCCTTCTTCTCTACGTATCCGTGTCTCCACGCCTTCTTTTCTGAATTCGTCCAGAATGAGTTCACCTTCGTCGTCGGTACCCACCGTTCCCACGAAACCTACTTCAGCACCTAATCGTGCTAGCGCAACGGTGGTATTTGCGGCAGAGCCTCCCGGTGCTTTCGTCACATCGATGATCCCTACCTCTTCCCCGCCCCGTGCTATGCGCTCGACGGCATATAACACATCATAATTCAATGCGCCGAGCCCTATCACATCTTTTTCAGGCATTTTCATCGCGGCTCTTCTTAAAGGAGGAATAACTCTTTGATTTTCTATTATGAAGAGTTTACTGCACGTTTAAAAAGTATTTTCTTCGTATACCTCCTTTTACTAAACGGTTCTATGCGACGAGCATACGAGAAACACGGATTCTTCAGCTTTTCAGACAGTAGAAACAGAGAGCTGTGGTGCGTGAAGCAGGGCGAATCTGAAATAAACACGGTATGTAGGGTATTAGACGTATCGAGAAGCGAACTACGCACGACCGAGGGTGCTAAAAAAGTGACGCTTCACGGAATCATTGCAGACGATACCGCGAAATTACCGTTTGTTTCGTTAGAGGAACGCGACGAACTCGTGAAGGACACGGTAGTGCAGATAGAGAACGGGTACGTGAAGCGGTGGAAGGGTCTGCTGACGTTGTGTATAGGAAGAACCACGAACGTACGAGTAATCGACGAGGATATTGAGTTTCCCAGTTACGCGGCATTGAAGAAGCCAAAAAAAAGAACGATAGGGGAAATCGTTGGGTGTGAAGGTGCATATGATGTAATTGTGGAAGGGAATATCGTATCACTCGCAGAAGGTCGAAAGGAAAGGACGCTGGTACTAGACGATGGCACGGGTGCTCTCTTTTTGGAGTTAAAAGAGGAAGAAAAGCAAGAACAGTTTTATTTCGGCATGCAGGTCAAGGCAAGGGGAAATGTGGTGGAGTCGGAAAAGGGCTATCTGTTACTTGCAGAGGAAATTAAAATAAGTGGTGAAGCGTCTATACTAAATGAGATGAAGCACTTTTTGTGTAAATATACGTGATTTGGGTGTTTGTTTATTACTTAAGAAGGAGGAGGGGAAATAGAGGGAGGAGAGACGAATGCGGGATGTAGCAATAATAGGAATTGGACATACGAAGTTTGGACGGTCTTCGAAGAGCTCACTTGAGTTATTCTCAGAAGCGGCATTGCAAGCGATTGAGGATGCCGGTGTGGAATTGAAGGACATTGAAGCGCTGTTTCAGGGTTCTGCTCTTCCGGGTTTTGAAGAGGGACAAGTCATGCCCGCAGCGTTCTCCGCCGCTGACCTCAATTTGGGACCCATACCCGCAACGCGGTGCGAAGGTGCATGCGCATCTGCATCGGTTGCGATCCGGGATGCGGCCATGTGGGTTGGGTCCGGGGAATACGATGTGGTGCTCGCGGGGGGCATGGAAAAAGCGTTGACGATGGGGACATCCTTTGCAACAAGGACGTTCGCAATGGCCTGCCATGCGCCAACGGAAGGCCCTGTAGGGCTCACGTTCCCTGGTGTATTCGCAATGGCGGCACGAGTCTATGCCCGAAATTACGACCTACCACTTGATACACTGAGAGAAAAGATGGCACACGTATCGGTAAAGAACCATCGGCATGGCGCTTTAAATCCCTTAGCGCAATTCTATAAGAAGCTCGGCGATTTAAAGGTCGAAGATGTACTCAATTCGAAGATGGTGGCCGATCCAATAACGCTTTTGGACTGCTGCCCGTTTTCAGATGGCGCGTCAGCTCTGGTGCTCTGCGCCGCGGAGAATGCACGGAAGTATACTGATGACCCCATTTACCTATTAGGGGCAGGACAGGCGTCAGGCACGCCCTTGTCAAAGATGGAGGATATGACAAAGCCCGTTTCGCGGATCACGTCTGCACGAACTGCATTGAAGCGTGCGGGTCTCGGCCCCGAGGATATTGATATGGTGGAAGTGCACGATTGTTTTACCATTGCGGAATTGATCGCGCTGGAGTCCATGGGCTTCTTTGCGTGGGGCGAAGCGGCAGAGGCAACGGCAGAGGGGCAGACGGATTTAGGTGGGAAAATACCGGTCAATATGTCCGGTGGATTAATTGGTAAGGGGCATCCAATCGGTGCAACGGGCGCATCGCAGGTTTACTGTGTCATTAAACAGATGCGGGGTGAAGCACCGAAGGGCAATCAAATTGATCCGGTTCCGGAGTATGGGATGACCGACACACTCGGTGGCGACTTCGGGACGTTGTGTCACATTATACTTGGCAGGACGAAGAGGAAGAAATGATGAGGGGGAGTGAAGCGTAAAAATGTCCGGAAGGACGCAAGGAGAGAGGGCAGAGGAGTTAGCTGCGGAGGGCACGGGTTTATCCTATGCCGACTATGAGGCGGGTATAAAGGAGGGGAAATTATTAGGTCTACGGTGTGCTTCATGCAACCGAATGACGTGTCATCCAATGTCTGTGTGTCAATGGTGCGGAAGCAGGGATCTTGAGCGAGCGGAGTTGAGTGGTGAAGGCGAGTTGGAGACGTTTACCGTTATCCGTGTACCATCGGAGGGATTTGAGGATGATGCACCGTATATTCCCTGCTTGGTAAAGACAACTGAGGGACCGTGCGTTGTAGGGCGACTCGAGTACGATCCTGAGCGTGCGACGCAAGACCTCCTTGGCAAGCGAGTGAGATTGAGTGGTGCGTACACGAAAAACGATAAGTTTTGGGGTGGCCCGCGTACATGCCCGGTATTTCTCGTTATTGAATGAATGAGTAAGCGAACGAAAAGGAGAAACCATGACCATAAAGAAAGTGTGTATTGTGGGACTCGGTGTGATGGGGAATGGATTAGCGCAGGTCTGTGCGCAGGCGGGTTACGATACCGCGATTGTCAGCCGAAGTGAAGCCTCGCTCGAACGGGGACTAAAGAACATCCAGAGGAGTCTCGCAATACTCGTAAAGAAGGAGCGGCTACAACAAGAAGAGGCAGATAGCATTCTGGAGGCGCTCAATGCGCGTGCGACAACGAGTCTGGAGGAGGGTGCAACGGGTGCGGATTTCGTTATTGAAGCGGTGTACGAGGATTTAGAACTGAAGAAGGGGATATTCAAAGAGTTAGATAGAATCTGCCCCGAGCATGCTATTCTCGCAAGTAACACCTCGACCTTTCCTATTATCGCGCTGGCAACCGCAACACAGAGACCGGATAAAGTCATTGGGACACATTTCATGAACCCGCCACCGCTCATACAGGGTGTGGAGATCATTCAATCATTGATGACTTCTGAAGAGACGGTACAGATAACGGATGCGTTCGTCAGGTCGTTGGGAAAGGAGCCGATCATGGTCAAGGATTCGCCGGGCTTTGTCGTCAGTCGCATGATCTGCCTGGTAATGAACGAAGCGGTACGGATGCATGAAGAGAGCGTTGCGTCGGTTGAGGATATCGATAAGATCGCGAAATTATGTTTTAACTGGCCGATAGGGCCTTTTCAACTTCTGGACTTGATCGGGGTAGACATTGTGGCTGCGGTGCTCAACGCGATGTATACGGAGACCGGGAGTGAACGATACAAACCAGCGCTTCTCATGTCGCAGATGGTACGAGCAGGGTGGACGGGACGCAAAGCGGGAAAAGGGTTCTACGACTACACGTAACTATTCCGGATGCAGGTCATTATGGATACAATGACCGACGAAAAGAGATACGTAGTGTATGAGAAGCACGAACAGGCGGCAACGATCACGCTTAACAGGCCGCAATCGTTGAATGCGTTTAATACCGCGTTATTGACCGAGTTGCGTGCCGCATTCGAAGATGCCGACGCAGATCCTGCTGTTCGCGTACTTGTCATCACCGGCGCGGGCGATAAAGCCTTCTGCACGGGTGCGGACATTAGCGAGCTTCGTGGGAAGAGTCCGGGAGAGGCACGTGCGTGGTCCGAGTGGATTCGGAGCATATTTACCTCACTAGAAGTGATAAGAAAGCCAGTAATAGCGAAGATAAACGGGTTCTGTTTGGCCGGCGGATTGGAACTTGCACTGGCCTGTGATTTCAGGATTGCTGCTCATACTGCTCGGTTCGGCTTTCCTGAAGTAAACGTGGGTATTATTCCGGGCGTTGGCGGCACGCAGCGATTACCGAGATTGATAGGACGGACAAAAGCACTGGAACTGCTGATGACCGGGGAACAGATCGATGCAGCCGAAGCGGTTCGATTAAAGCTCGTGAATAGTGTAGTGCCTGCGGACGACTTAGACCGTGCGGTTGACGCGCTCGTCCAGAAACTGCTCGCCAAAAGTTCCGTGACACTGGCTATCCTCAAAGACGTGGTGCATAAAGGTTTGGAGATGGATCTGGAGCGAGCGCTCGAGTACGAAGCGGACTGCTTTGAAGCCGCGCTGAAGACGGAGGATGCGAAAGAAGGGCTCCAAGCGTTTGTAGAGAAGCGGAAGCCGGAGTTTAAAGGAAAGTGAGACGACATTACGTATAACTCAGTATACCGCTATACCAAATTTATCCCGCTTATTCCTCAAGGAATTGATTTAGTTTAGTAAAAATTGAACTTATATCTTCAGGAATAGGGTCTATAGTTTCGCATAAAAGGCGAGTAGTTACTGAAACACCCCATCTCTTTTGAATCTCAGTTCTGATTTTACGGAGTACCGACTTACCAGGACAAGCGGATAGACGCCAATCTTCCTTATCCCAAAGTTCTTTGAACTTGCTATCTGTTTCCTTTTCAAGTCTACTTTCATCCCAATGCTTATTATTGTTAGAGAATTCTCTACGTATCAACGGCTTAATTTTGTATGAAAGTTCACTTTTATGACAATCAAGGCTTATCATTATTATATCCCTTATTGCTTCAGTATTTGAAGGAGGCTGATCTTCATAAGTTTGTCTTCGTTTTTCAAGTTGTTTATTAACTGCTTTTGTTATCGCATTTGCATCTAACAAATAGTTTTCAATCTCTTTTCTTCCGAGTGTTAGTAGTAGAACACCATTATCTCTTTCTTCACCGATTCTGTTCTTTTCTTGGGCGAGATAATCCCAGTCCAAATCGTTAACGGCAGCAATTTTCATATTGAGTTTAAGGAAATCCTGCAATCCACGATGTATAGTCTTTAATTCATCAATAGTCTTCTTTCCTGATAAAACTACTTTAATATCAGGATCAAAAAGGAAGTGAATTCCGTTTCTCTTAGCGCACGCTGAAAAAACAATTTTATCGGGATATCCTTCAATGTTAATTATTGATTTAGCTCCTGAAGCAGCAACGGCTTGAGAGTTCGTAAATGCGCCGAGCGAAACGAGTGCACTTCCAACATCGTCCACAGGAACAGCTTTATTCTGTGATCGGTCAACAAATAATAAGCTATCTAATGGAACAGAGTCGATAATATCCGGGGAATGGGTTGCTATCACCATTTGAACATCTTGTGCTTCTGAGTGTTCCAATAGTATTTCTGCTACATCTCGCTGAAGTTTTGAGTGTAAATGTGCATCAGGCTCATCGAGAAGAATACATGAAGCTTCTGTCAATTTTAATATCGTTGCAATGGATAGAAGTGTCCTCAGCCCACCACCGCTACTACTAATATCATACCTGTCGGAATCCTCCTCATATTCTATAATGACTCTTGCGGGGGAATCCTCTGATAATCGTGGTGGGAGAACAGTAGAATTTGGTATATGGGCTCTTAGAAAATCGGATAGATCATCAAAAGCCGTTTTATCGCCGGAGTTATAACTCCAAAAAAGATTCCCTCGCCAAGTTTCATTGTACCGTCCTTCGGCTTGTAGAGCATCGATACTAGGACGAGGAATAAATGTCTCTCTTGGCGAGATCGTACCTACAGGCGGCAGCATGACTACTTTTGAGGAATAAACTCCTGTGATTAACTCTTGAACACTTAGATCGCTTAGTTGGGTATCAGTTATTAAGGTACCATTTTTGAGAAGTTCAGAGGCTGTCCAACAATTAGGGCGTTATCCGCCACCAACACTACTTTTTAAAATC
>CAYNTR010000024.1:4553-24029 GCA_964400255.1 uncultured Halobacteria archaeon | reverse complement strand
GGCGGCAATGCGATAATTGTTGGACAGCCTCTAGAGAATCATAAAAACGATCTAAAATTTCTTCAGACATTTGAGCCCTAGTGATTTTCAGTAGAAAATTTGATAGGAGCCTTGCGCTTTCTCCCTCCATCCTTTAATATTCCATCGTGTTTCCAGCGTCTCAGTTTCTTCAACAATACAGGAATTTGCAGGGTCTTGAATAATGTGAACAACGCCTCCTTCAACTATATAGAGGTAATAAGATGAACCCTTTTCTTGTGCAACCTCAAATTCGTGTGGAGTTAGCTTAACATAACTGGCCGTTTTTACCTCTATGTAGCGAACTTCACCAGTTGCCTCATCGATTGATTCCAAATCATATCCTTTATACTCATTAGAGACATTCTTTACCTTGCGATTCTGGCTTGGGCTCTCTTCGAATTTAATAATCCACTCAATGTTTGATGCTTCCACTTTCATACGTTCCTCGTGTGATAGCCCTACACGCTCGACTGATCTCTCAGATTTACTTACAAGGTTGGCAGCTTTCTCCTTCTTCTCCCGCGTCTTCAGCCGTTCCACTATGCTTGCGAGCTCTTTCTTTTTTTCTTCTCCGCCGTATTCTATCTCATCATTCCGTTCTTCTAGTTTTACCTCGTCCACTGCCGGAGAGCCCAAATTTAATAGTACAATCCCCTGCCGTCTAAATCTTTCTTCTATTCGCTCATTTTTTTCTCGAAGGATGATTTCTATGTCGGAGATGTATCCAAGATCAAGAACAAATACGCGAGCCAACTCCAGAGCTATTTCGAAATTCTCAACATCTTTAGTCAAGTAAAGGGTATTACTATTAACATCATAGAAGACATCAGTGTTAACAGTCATTTCAATCTCATCCAAACGTAGAAGCATCTCCAGTTTATCGGAAGACTTAACTTGTAATCTACTTAACATCTCCCCCAATATATTCGCTTTACCAGCTTTGTGATGTTTGAACAGGCTGTAAATGTATCTTGCTTTCTCTTGAAGTAACTCTTCCCACTCCTTATTTAGTCCCTCATTGGGCGGCGTTATCAATTCTCTTTGCATCTGTTTTGAAATTGCTTTAACTCCTGCTTTTTCGAAAAATACCGCTACATACTGTCTTTCCACATCATCTGGCACCCATGCAAAGTGAACGCCTTCAATTCCTTGAAAGTGAGTCCCAAGATCATGATCATCATTCCAGTATAAAGTGGACGAATCTTCGAATGTTCCGCTCTCGGGTAGCAATTTTACTTCTCCGAGTTCGTTTTCCTCTTCGAGTAATCTACCAAATGCTTGGTAAATATGGGACAAATGTAACTTTAAGTCATCGTCTATTGGACGTTTCTGTATAAATTGTAGTAGGGATTGTAGACTCTCTCTATCAAGGTCCGTGCGAATTCCCAAGAACTCGAAGAACTTTTTACCGATACCCAAGAACTCTTGCTCTTTCCAGCCTTCTGGGATACTGATATACGGGATAAGATCACCTGCTACTCTTTTTATTTTAGATGACGGGACGAATACTTCTGCCGAAGGTTTCATAAGTCCTTTGGTTGTGGGAAGCCACGGTGTTTCTAATAGTTGCCAAGTTAAATACGAGGATACTTTTTCGCTTCTCCCCACTTGATAGAAATATTTATATCGGGATTCGAGGTGTAGTTTATAATAACTTTCCCAGTGCTTAATCAAATATTTAAGCATTAGTTTTGCGCTCTCCTGCGACCATTGGATTTCGTCCCAGCCATCAAGACAAGTTATATCAGATATCCTTTGATACCCTGTGCTATAGGACATTTTACCCCGCAGCCAGGTCCAAAATTCTTTCCAGCGTAAAGCGAAAGCGGGTTCGCTATCTGACTGATATTCTCCTTTCTCAATTAACAACCGAGGTCTATCATTAACACCTAAAGCCTGTAAAAAATTGAGTTCTTCTTCATCTTCCCGATTTAGCTTGACGAAGCTGGCTTCTGGATAAATCAGCTTAAGCTCTGGCTCTGGGAAATAACATTTATCAGCACGTTCCAAAGTGTTACCCTCAGTCTCGATTCGAACTACTCCTAAATCTCGTTGTAAACCTGGTGGTTTCCATTCTTGCTCTTTCAACCACTCACGAATAAATCTCACACATCTATTTCTCTCTTCAACAGTCCAGTTTTGCCATATAGTATCGTCCTCAAAACCCTTTAGAATAGAAGTCTCTATAATTCCCCTTTTGGTGAAGGAGTCCACGCCTAACTTTTCGAGGAGTTTGTGACTATTTTCGTCTATGATTGAAGTATCAACGAAAAACACATCTGGTATTCCTGTGGCAAGTTCGAGTTCTTTTTCACTTTCGGGTGGAAACAAAACTTCATCTGGCTTCTTTGCTATTTCTTGAGTTGTTTTTATTATGGGCAATTTCAACTCATTTGCCCAGTATAAACGTAACCATTCAATTTTACTATTATCGTCAATCAATCTATCGTAGAAGAAGGTATACAGGTCTTGGAACCATCCCCTCTCTTTTGAGTTCACCCAGTGTTCATCTTTTAGAGCTTCCAAAATTTTCTGTTCTTCAAAAACATATACGCCCATTTCTTTAAGAAATTCCTTGACCCCTCCCACTTCAGGATGCACAAAATGCTCCCGTCCTGTAAGCTCCTTCAACTTTGCTTTGTCCAGCAGTTTCTGCACCTCGGCATTCGCTATGACTACTTCCTCAGGGTTTACCCATGCATTATCTGATGTAACTATGATTGGTGTTTCTCGGCAATACTTCCAAAATGGTTCAACCAGTTCAGTTCGTATTATGGTCTGGTAACTGTAACGGAACCAAAAGAAATCCCCCTTCGAGGGTAACACGGTATAAAACTGATAGCGCAGATTATCTTTATCTTTAAATCCTTTCACATGATTGCCTTCATCATCTTGGAACCCTTCAATTGCACTCTGAAGCAAGTCTTTAACACAACGCCAGAGCCATTGGTTCCACTTCAGACTCTCCTCCACACGGCTACGTTGAGAATCGAGAATAAAATCACCTTGAACAACGAATCTAAGCTCAGGATCGTAATCTGTGGGAAGAAACGTGTAGAGATGGGAATATTTCATAGGCTGGAGGTTATCCTTTGAATCAAGTGCAAAGGCTAACACTATCTCTCGAACCTTAGCTCTATCTCTTCCACTGTCCTGAACTCGATAATCGGTTTTTACATCATCAGGGACTTTAAATAGTTCCCTAAACACCTTGTATTTGTGCGTTGTCTCTTTTCCATTCTTCTCTTCAATGACAGTGTCCTCGCTCCGATGCATCTCACGGATTCCGCCATCAAAGTTTTCAATTTTGATTTCCGTGACGTTTCTAAGAAAGAGCAAACAAAGGCTATCGAATCGTTCAAAGATTGCTTCAGCAATTCGCCTTTTGGAGTCTTCAGAAAGTTCCTTTTTATACGGTAACCAGAAAACCGTTTCCTCTTTCTGTACCTCCTCTATTTCTATTGGAATGGAATCAACCCAACGGGGAATAAGAATCCACCCCCATTCCTCAGGAGAGAAACCTTCTGGGGAAAAACGAAATTGCCAAGGAAGGGAGATAATAAAGGGAGAAGTTGAAAGCTGGAACACTGCCTTAAATCCAATACCCATAAAACCCGTGTGTTTCTCAGCATCTTTTGTCGAATCGTCAATGGAACAGATAGCTCTTATCTCATCCTCTTTAAATAGGTGTCCGTTGTGCTTAAAGAGTATCCCTCCTGGGAGTATCTCATATTCAACTGTGAGTGCTCCAGCATCGTCTGCATTCTGAAGCAGTTCTATTAAGGCATGAGTTGGATCACTCCAAATTCCAACTAACCGTTTCAAAGCCCCTTGGAAATCCTTACCACCACCTTGTAGGCGGTTTTTCTTTTCCAGTCCAATCTGCTCAACAATTTCTTTTGCGTAGTTCATGCATTATTAACAACCTTATTCTTTCCTAATCACAAAAACATCTTTTCCTTCCTTTGTTCTCTCTTTTTCTACTTTAAATACAACATCCAGGAACTTCTGCGTGATGTAGATGTTTGTTTCAAGATGCTTCGTCATCTCCCTTACCCTTAGTTCAGATTTATCATCTGCAAGTGCGATATACGGAACGAGCTGATCTGCTAGGTGAACATCAACCGTCGCAGCGGATTCTAATTCTGTTATGATGGCTTGAGCGGCTTCTTCACCGACGAGTTCTGCCCGTTTCCCTCGTTCGCCCAATGCGCTCCCGCTCTTGTAGCCGCACCGGAGGGTTATGCCGCTGCCCGTTGTCCTTTTAGTTCTCTCCTCTATTTCTGTGTCTATTGCATTTTTATATCCTGCTTCAGATAAGACTCGCTTAGCAGTTTTCGCTTGCCGTTCGGCTACATGCGGGGGAAGCCCAGAGGAATGGGATATACCCTCTATCACACCAGCATGTTTGGGTTTCTGTAAAACAATGCCTTTCAGGTGCTTTATGCAATCTACCTGGACGTCTACCAACCCGCCGCCTTTAGGATAGTACCCTCTCTGCCGCAAATCGAGGTGCACCTCACAGCCCATCTCCTTCAGAGCGGGAAGGAATACATGCGTGTAAAAATCGATTGGCGGTGACCAGTTCACATCGGTGCCACCTGTTACCCGCACCTTCGTCTCGCTCTCAGCAAAGAGCGCCACGGGAATGAGACATTGCAAAAGTAACGTGACACTGCCTGCAGTGCCGATGTCTATCTCACCTTCGAATCCTTTGAGTTCTCCCGGAATGAATTGTAAGCGTGTGGACCGTAATTCCAGCCCCTCGGTAGAACCTCCGGCTAAGCGCTCGACTGCTTTCACCGCATGCAAATGCTGTGCAGAAAGCCCGGGATTGGGCCTGTTCGCCCGTATATTCGCTATTTCTACTTCTTTCCCGGTGATCGCCGCGAGTGCGATTGCAGTCCGTATGATCTGCCCACCGCCTTCACCAACTGAGCCGTCTATGTGGAGCATGTCTCTTCCTCGATACCAAACACTTTGAGTCAACGAATATCATAAATTACTGGAAGAAAAAGCGGGATTGAACGATTTTACGCAAAAATTTGGCGGTAGTGTTACCTCTTACTTCGTCGTCACCTCGCACCCCTCTTTTGTCACGATCACGGTGTGCTCAGCTTGCGAAACTAATCCCTCTCCTTCTTCTCGTAGAACAGGATATTCCCGTAGTGCACCGGCGTTATTTAACGTTCTGAGTGCTAAATCAAGCCGCTCCTTGGGCAACCAGCGCTTGGCGAATGGTAACCCCTGATAGTTCTCTATTTCCTTCAACAGCTTCTTTGCCTCGCTCACCCGAACCGGGCGTGCTTTGATGAGGCTGTATATTTCCACATGACCATGTTCTGCTACCTTCCCCACTCCGTCGGTTGCAAACGGTTCGATCGCCACAACGTCGTTCTCCTTCAAGACCACGCCGTGCTCAAACCGCACGTTCGGAATCGTCGGCGCCGTATGTGCGTTGTATCGGGCGAGTCCATGTCCAGAGAGATTGACGACGGGTCTGTAACCACGCTCCCGTATCGCTTGCTCGATTACCTCGCCAATCTCACCGGTGCTTACACCATCACGAATGATCGCAATCGCCGCGTTTAACGCCGATTCAGAGGCTTTTACTAGCTCACCGTTCTCGCCACTTAAATCCACTGTCACCGCACTATCCGCGATATAACCGTCTACATGAACGCCAATATCGATCTTCACGAGCTCGTTACTAAAGACGGCTTCGTCGTCTATTGAAGGTGTCGCATGTGCCGCTTCATCGTTCAGGGATATATTACAGGGAAATGCAGGTTCACCGCCTTTTTCCCTGATACTCCGCTCGACGAATTCCGCAACCTCTAACAATAACGCTCCTTCCTTTACCTTTTCGAGTGCTCCTTCTTTGACCTCTACCAGTATCCTACCTGCTGCCCTATACTTATCTAATACAGATTCTCCTTCTTCTTCCATTTTCGGAACTCAATTCTCCTTTTGTTCGTTTTCACTTAAAAAACCATTAACATAAGCTAACACTCATGCTCCTCTTATTTTGTTCTGCACTTCCTCCTCTAAATCAAGTCCTTTGAATACCGAAAGCCGCTTCAGATACCACGAGCAGGGCACGTTCTTCTCTCGCAACTCCGACTCCGCAAGAATTACGGTGATCGACGTCAATCCAAAGCCCTCTTTTTCGCTTGCTCGTCCTACCCAGATATCAAAGCTCTCGTATCGTTTCGATGCGATAAAAAGCATAAAATAATGCTTGTAATTATGCAGTTCCCATTCCTCCACCGTCATATCCAGCCGGGCGAAGTCCGCGGGATGGTGTAATCGGAGTTCCTCAGGCGTTACCACTGGCTCATAGATTATTCGTGTTCTGAGCATCCCGCCCGTATCTCGCGCGGCTACTTCATAGCGTTTGGCAACACCTTCATGCACGACCAGTGCAGAATAAAACGGTTTGTTGTCCATCGAGCCTCTAAAATTCGAGACTGCATCAAATGGTACCGTCTCTCGTGCAATAAGCCCCGTCTCGGTGAGCATTTTGTGAACGGTGTCAGGGCTTTCTTCAACTTGTAGCTCCAGCTTCACCCCTATTGTATAGAGCGGGCGGAGAGCAGAGCCGTAGTTCTCCAACTTCGTTACCCGTATTCTCAAGTCGTGCACGGTGCATGTCAGATCGTACATTGTTGCAGCGCTTCCTCCTTTATCTTCGTAGCGCGCTTCGCTCCAACACCAGGAACTCGTTCCAACTGTTTCAGATCGGCTGTTGCCACGTCTCGTGGCGTTCTGAACCCTGACGAGTACAAGCCTCGTGCTATTACCCGTCCCACTCCTTTTATTCTTACCAATCCGAGCAGCTCTGTCTTAATACCGTGCCTAATTCTGTCATGGAGCATGCGGAGTTTCACGGACATGTACTCGTCCTGAAGATATTCTGCTATCCGTGAGCTGGCGTACGCCATCCAACCCAGAGTATAGATCGTGTTGTGAATCTCCCCGGGATATGCTCCGAACCGCTCCTTCAACTCAAAGTACGTGAACTCGTCAATCCAGCCCTGTGAAACAAGAGCACTGCCAACTGCGGGTGCGCACCTATATACCCATTCGAGATTATCGCTCAGCGTGCTTGCTATTTCCAGGGCGCCCTTCACATTCAGCGATACAACTTCCTCGCATTTACATAAGAGAAGTAAGAGATCAAAATTCGATATGGTCCCTCGTCCTTTCTGCTCCAGCTCGCTTAAGACCTGTATGCCCTCCTTCAGGTCCAGCGCCGAGTTCGTCGATAAATAGAGTCGTGAAGCAAGCGTTCCAAATGGCGTCGCGTGTATTCTATCTCCATCTAACTCAATAAAACCCCGTATTGCCAGGTCCTCCAGTATCTCATCCAGCTCCTCCGTTACAAAACCCAGCTCTTCACTGTTTTGGCACGCATAAAAGGTGCTGGTAAGGAAATTGAGGATGTGCTCCATACGGTGTGCACCACTGACAATAGTCGCGAGAATCTGCTCGGTCATCGTTTCTGCCGAAAACTGCGATTCGATCCGTTCTAAATCGCCTTCAATATACATGCTCTGTATTTCCTCAAAGGCATCCTCGTTTCTTGCCACTATGATCCCTGTTCCATACGCGTCGTGCTCGGGTCGTCCTGCACGACCGAACACCTGCTTGACCCAGAAGACCGGCATCGGCTCGATTCCTCTGCCGAGTGTGAAGAACTTATAATTCCTGATTAAAACGACTTTGGCAGGTAAAGAGACTCCCATCGCTAATGTGGGTGTGCAGCAGATAACCTTCAATACTCGGTTCCTGAAACTGTCCTCTATTGCCCTTCTCTGTTCGGGATGGAGCCACGAGTTATGGTACGCAACGCCGCATCGCACGATCTCCGCAAGGTCGTCCACACCAATATCAACCTTCTCTGCGAGCGCATGCAGCCCGTCACTTTCCATCCTTAACTGCGCTGCGATCTTTCGCGAGAATGATGCCGCGCCTCTCTTCGTATTGACAAAAACGAGAACCTGCGAACCATTCTTAATCTCCGCGATCACGCGATCTATGATCTCCCGATCGTCCTTTGCCAGAAATATCTCCTCTTTTAACGGAACCGGTCGCCATTCTGACTTAATGACGCGTGCATCCAGCCAGTTGCCAAACTCCTCAACATTTGCTATCGTTGCAGAGAGCGCGATGACCCGTGCTGACGGATTGAAACTCATGAATCGTGCCATTGCCCCTTCTAACCGTGGGCCTCTCTTTTCCTCTCCGATCACGTGCACCTCATCCACCACGACAACGGAAATCTTTCGGAGCCACGAGGGCTTTAACCGCGTGAGCGAATCCAATTTTTCTAAGGTGAGAATGATGATATCATCGCGTTCAAGATAGCGCGACGAACTTTCATAATCGCCCGTTGATATCCCTACGCGTGCAACAGAGCCATATTTGTCCTTAAAATTCTGATATTTCTCGTAAGCTAAAGCATTGAGTGGAACAACATAAAGACATTTACCCGATTCACCTAAAATCGATTGTAACATTACCAATTCTGCCAAAAGCGTCTTGCCACTCGCAGTGGGAGTTGCTATAACGAAATTCTTGTTGGTATCGAGCAACCCCGCTTTTATTGCCTCCTCCTGTGGGGGGTATAACTCGTTTACCGCGCTATTGGAGACAATAGCTTCCATTCCTCGCTCTAATTCCAAGTCAGATAGTTTCATGTGCTTCACACTACTAAGGCATAGGGTTCGGTAACTTGAAATCCTGAAGGATAGTTATATATTATTTTAACTTTTTCTTTTTCAAAGAGATAAGGTTTCTCAGGGAACGAAAAATGGCAAGGAAGCTGAAGAGAAAGAAGGGGAAAAAGACGAAATCGGCAGGCAGGTTCGGCGTGAGATACGGCCGAAAAATCAGAAAGGCAGTTGCCACAATCGAAGAACGGACGCGAGCAGCGCATATGTGCCCTCAGTGTGAGAGAAAGGCAGTTACACGAATCGGTACGGGAATTTGGAAGTGCACAAAATGTGGCTACACGTTCACCGGTGGAACGTATGTTCCTTATACCTCCTTGGGGATAACTGCACAGCGGACTGTTAAACGGATAACAGAACGAGGTGCTGAAGCGGGCACGGTAATCGAGGAACAGACGAAAGCGGGGGGTGTAGTCGAGGCAGGGGGCGAATAAGCACCTATGGGGTATTATTGCTTGCGGTGTAAAAGGCCGGTGGAAATACACGACGAAGGATATCAGGGAGTACGCTGTCCCTACTGTGGCTACAGGGCGTTGAGAAAAGAGAGACCAACTGTAGTCGTGAAAAGCGTAAAAGCTGAGTAACGGCACCTATTTGTTCAGTCCTCTTTGGGTTTTTATGAGAGTCGAAGGCTGAAATGAAGTTCACCGCAGAATTTGAGTTAGAGGATGAAGAAGAACTCGTAAAAACGATCTACAGGTCAGTAAAAGAGGAGCTCCATGATGGAACAGATACTAAGCGCTCGTTTGTTCATCTTGCCCTTAAGGGGAAGAGCCTCTATGTAACTATGGGCAGTGACGACGTAATTAGATTGCGGGCCATGGCGAACACATGGCTTAGATTGGTAAAAATAGCAGACGAAATGGTGCACGTGGTAAAAGAATGCGGCACGCATGGTTTCTGAGCGGGATACCTGCACTTGTTGTTCTATTGCTGACAATCCTTATTCTCTTAGGCATCCTCTGGCTGATAATCAAATTATTACCGTACATCATCATGAGCATCGGATTTTTGATTCTGGTACTTATAGTGATTTATGTTCTCTGGCGGATTTTTAGCTGAGTAGTTTTGACAGGGTCGCTTATTCCTGGTAGTGCGCGCTAAATTAGGAAATAAGTATATAAACTCTACGCCTGAACTATAACGGGAGGAAAAATGTTAGACGTCTTGACAAATCCGAATAAATTTTTTGAAGCGAAAATGAGAGAGGCAGAGAGTCTGAAGATCCCGGTGCTCATCGTCCTGATAATTGGACTGATCAGTGGCACCGTCGCATTCTTAATGGTTGGTATAACACTTGAGATGATTAGCGAAACGCTTCCGCCGGAAGCTCGGAGTATTGCTACGACCGTTGGAGGTATAAGTGCGTTCTTCGGAGCGTTGGTCGTCTCCTTAATCATCTGGGTGGTCTTTACCGCACTATTCTTTGGGATCTCGTGGCTATTCAAAGGCGAAGGAACATTCAAGCGAACGCTCGAGTTCGTTGGCTATGGGTACATACCGATGATAGTGAGCGGAATATTAAGCGCGATTATCATGTATAATTTCATTTCGACAGCGCAGATTCCACAGGTCACGGATCCAGCAGAGCTGGCGGAAGTAATCACGGAGTGGATGGTGAAAAACCCAATGGTCCGGCTCTCGTCCATAATCGGCATTATTTTTACGCTCTGGAGTGCGAACATCTGGGTATTCGGGCTGAAACATGCTCGCAATCTCTCGACACAGCACGCAGTGATTACCGTGGCGATTCCGGTGATTGCGTACATTCTGTATTCGGTATATCAACTGGGAGTACTCTGAACGATGAAACTGCTCTCTCTTCTTTTTTTAGCGGTCTTCGTCGTGGGAATAGCAGGTGCACAGGTTGCAGAAGAGCAAAAGCCATCGATCATGGTTACTGGCTATCAGGTGAGTCCCGAAGTGCTCATGCGCAATGACGTCGGGACGATTACCGTGACAATAAAGAACATGGAAGTGCTGCAGAGTGTCAAGATAAAAGAGGCATACCTGCTCGAAAAAGATATTAAAATATTAAGCGACCCGTACTTTAACATCGGGAGATTGGGGCCCGGGGAGAGTATTGACCTCGCGTTCACCATCAAAGCAGGGTTCGTCGATGGCATCTACTATCCCAAACTGTTGCTGGAAGCGGAAAATGCCGAGAACATCCGCTACCAAATTCCCGTGAAGGTAGACAGCACTCCTGTAACCATCGGCGTAAAGGACGTTCCAGAGGAGATATTTAAAGACGATCGTGCGACGATCGAACTCGTTGTCGGCAATCCCAGACCAAACACGGTAACTGGTGTGAGAATTGTTGCCGGGGAGGAAAACATGGTGCCATCAGAAGCCTTCTTGGGTGCACTCTCATCTGACGAATCAAAAGGTGCTTCTTTTGACTTCACCCCACAAACAAAGGGCGTTCATACCCTCAACTTCAGATTAGAGTTTAAGAATGGTGATAACTTCCATTCTACCGCGTTGCGCATCCCGTTGGACGTGACGGAGAGCAAAAAGAGCGCGGAACTCATCCTCACAGGGATTGAAGTAGAATCCGCGTCTGGCATGAATGTGTATGCAATTACTGGTGACATAAACAATGCGGGATTGGAGGATGCACGGAGCGTGGTGATGAAGGTGGGCGATGCTGAAGGCATAGAGGCAATGCATCCGTACAAATCCTATTTCGTGGGGTTACTCAGTCCTGATGACTTCAGCAGTTTTGAACTCGATGTGAAAGTGGATGCAAATGTGACGAACGTGCCGCTTCTGATAGAATACAAAGATGAGGATGGGAATCTGTTCTCGATGACTGAGTACATAGTGATTGAGCACAACCCGACGACCAGTTCAGGAGAGTTACCTGTTTCGATGATTGTGGTGCTCGTTGTGGTTGTGATACTCGTCGTTGGCGCGATTGCATACTCGTGGAAGAAGCGATGAACGTGGTGGAACTTGTAGCGGTAACAAAAGTTTATGAACTTCCTCGAGGGAGCGTCAAAGCGCTTGATAACGTGAGTGCAAGCATAGATGCCGGAGACTTCGTTTCGATCATGGGGCCTTCAGGCTCTGGCAAGACGACACTGCTCAATATCATTGGGTGTTTGGACACGCCAACAAGCGGGCGCGTCGTTATCGGCGGCGAAGATGTCAGTGGGTTAGGGGATGAAGAATTGACGAAAATACGGCGCGATAAAATCGGGTTCGTGTTTCAGCAGTTTAACCTTATACCGACCTTGACCGCACTGGAAAACATCGCGTATCCAATGAGACTCAAGGGCTTGAACGGGCATGAAGAACGGAGCAAGGAACTCATGAGGTCTGTCGGGTTGGACGAGGCGTTAGGCGAGAACAAGCCGAGCGAACTTTCGGGTGGCGAGCAGCAGCGCGTTGCGGTCGCTCGTGCGCTGGCAAATGACCCGGATACCATTTTAGCCGATGAGCCCACCGGCAATCTGGACTCGAAGACGAGCAGGGACCTCATGGAGCTCTTGAAAGAGACGAATGAGCGGGGGAAGACCATTATTATGGTGACCCATGACCCGCTGGTTGCATCGTATACGAAGCGTACCTTCCGGCTTGTGGACGGGAGGATAGATAGTACGGCATGATCTTTTTTGAATTTGCGAGAAGGAACCTTGCACGGCACAAGTTCAGATCTGTGCTCGCAGTCGTCGGGATTGTTATCGGGGTGCTGGCAATAACAGCGCTCGGTATTCTCGGCAACAGCGTTCGGCTCTCCGCCTCGGATCAGTTACACCTCATCGGAAATGAGCTCGTCATCTTTCCGTATGGCGGGGACACCATTTCCGAGGATAATTTTGAGCTGATCGAAAAAGTAACCGATGCAATCCCCGTACTGTCAAGCGTGGATAAGGTGGTTCTTAACGATGATTCAACGCTTGTCGCGATCTATGGGATGCGGAGCGAGGACATTTCGAAACTTTTAGAGAAAGCGGATGGTCAGTTTCTTAAACACGGCTCTTCTGACTGTTTGGTCGGCTCTCGAATCGCAGAGGATTACGAGCTGAGGGTGGGAGAACGGGCAACGATAAAAACGCAAAAGCCACGAATCGTGGGTATCTTAAAGGAACGAGGAATCGGGTTCGATATCAATCCTGACAATGCGGTCATCATCTCCGATAAGCTGTTTTCTGCAATGTACAATTCCTCGGGCTACAACCTAGTGATTGTGAAGGTAGAGGACATAGAGGAAGTAGAAGAGACAAGGAAAGCGATTGAAGATCGATTGAACAAGAAAGAGCAGGTGGTAATCGTTATGGAGATGAAGATGCTTGTGGAAGGGATAAAAAATTTGTTCAACACGCTTTCACTCTTTTTGCTTGGGATCGGCTCGATCTCGCTTGTCGTTGCGGGTGTCAGCATTCTGAATGTCATGATGATGTCAACCGTGGAACGTACGAAGGAAATCGGTGTGATGCGTGCAATCGGCACGTCGAAAAAAGGGATACTGCACATGTTCCTCTTTGAATCCTTGATTCTTGGCGCGATTGGGGGTGTGATCGGCGCGTTTTTCGGCTTTGGCGTGGGGTACATAGTGGACGTCTTGATTTTAAAGGAAGCATCATATCTGTTCGCACCTTCCAGCATTGTGTATTTATTCCTCGGTATCGCGTTCGGTATTGGAACGAGTGTGATAAGTGGGCTTTATCCTGCATGGAAAGCCTCGAAGTTGAAACCGATCGAAGCGCTGCGGTACGAATGAAAATATCTTTTGCTCGCAAAGGCTTTGCACCTAAGATACTACCTTTGAGTGAATAAAGGTGCGAAATCACGAATCAAAGTGCAGAAAGGAAAAATTTTTTGATAGCTACGCCTTATAAGACATTATATTTATTATAATAATAGAGGGAGGAAAAGTGAGTAGTCCTGATCCGCTGATTTATGGAGGTGGACCCTGGTATGTTTTTCCGCTTGCAGTCTTCCTATCCCTGACTTTAGTTATTATTTTACCTGTTGCGGGATTGCGTTTTTACGATTGGGTACGGGAGAGAGAGGGCTATAAATGGCTTGTTAATAACACAGAGAATAATGCACTTGTTCTGACATGGTTGAACCATGCAAATAGCGTAGAAGAACTCAGTCACAGAAGCAGTGTACTAAAAGAAGCCCCCATAGCCAATTTCCTCGTTGCCGAAAAAGAGACAGAATCTATCGAAATAGCGAGAACATATCAAGCTGATTATGTGTTAGTGGCCTATCCCTCGGATGTATGTAAATTCGGGATTATAGCTTTAGCTGCTGGAAAAAATCCCAAGGATTACGTCACGGGAAATTTTACCATCGAGAGGTTAGCAAAGCGGGAAGTTATAAAGAAAGAAACAGTCGGGATAAAAATGATTTATGGCGAAGAAATTGAGGGGTTTGAAAAAGTATTTGATAACAAAAGGATTAGAATCTATAAATTGACGTTTGTCCCCTATTGGCATCGGGGTAACAATAGACCCATATTGCTGAATACTTCTCCAACTTCATAATAGACTTGTACCTGTATAATAGCCACCTGGGTGAATTGTTTCTCCAATTCTTCAATCGCGGAAAACCGTGTATCTAAGGTTCTAAATTCTAAATCCATTCGAGATCTGGCCGCACAGAAAACTGTAGGTATCGTGTTCTTATGCGTTCGTTAAGCGTTTCAGATCAGTTCGAGTGGCGATGGACTTAAATTATATGCAGATATATATGCATAGGCTCACTCACGTACTATTTGTGTGTAGAGTCGTTCCGGCAAAATCGATGTTCTGCAAGCGAAAGCGAGGTGGCATTTGCCTTCAGCGCTATTTACTCGGGCAAGGCCTCTTCTGAGTGGAAGAATCTATTTTTGGGAATAGATTTCTCGGTTTCGCAATCAAATCCTTCTTTCTGTTCAGCACGCAAGTTTTTTCTTTTGAGAATCCTCTTTTAGTTCACAGGACGGGTTTTATGAAAAAATCGATGAGCAGTGTGGACGTAGCAGCTATCGTCACTGAGCTCCAGGAGCTTGTAGGAGCACGACTGGTGAAAGCGTATCAACCGGATAAAGAAGAAATACGGCTCAAACTGCACCAAAAAGAGAAAGGCTCACTTGATTTGATCATCGAATCGGGAAAACGAATTCATCTCACCAAATATAAGCGGCCATCGCCTCGATTACCGTCTAACTTCGCGATGTTCATCAGAAAGCATCTCAGTGGCGGTCGGATTGCTCGAATCCAGCAGCTCGACTTTGACCGGATCGTGGAGCTTACAGTGGAACGGTGGGATAAAAAAATTAGATTGATCGCGGAGTTGCTTCCACGGGGGAATCTCGTGCTCGTTGATGAGAATGGGGATATAATGCTGCCGTTGAGACGAAAGAGTTTCGCGACACGAGAGCTCAAAGTGCGGAAGACCTATGAACGCCCACCAGCGCGAGCGAATCCGTTGACCATGAGCGAGTTTGATCTGATACAGCTCTGCACATCCGCTGCTCAGGATAAAGATATTGTACGGGTTCTTGCGTCTGAATTGAGCTTAGGCGGCTTATATGCAGAGGAGCTATGCGAAGGAGCAAGAGTGGACAAGAATAAGAAGGCTCAGGAGCTCACGGAACCAGAAATAACCGCTCTTTATGAAACGATACAAACGCTATTCGAACCGATCCTCACGGGAGATCAATCCAGGCTGAAAGCGCACATCGTCCTCGAAGACAATGAGAAGCTGGATGTGCTTCCGTTTGAGTTGAATGCTTACAAAGGGAAAGAAAAAGTGTTTTTTTCCTCGTTTAACGAGGCTGCGGACGAATTCTTCACCATGCAATTGGCAGAAGCGGTGGAGGAGGAGGCGAAAACGGAACATGAGAAAGGGATCAGCAAGTACGAACGCGTCTTGACCGAGCAGCTCGAGGCACTCAAGAAATTCGAACAAAAAGAGGCGGAGTGTGTGAGAAAAGGAGAGTTGATCTACACACGGTTTACTGAGCTCGAAACGATGCTTCAGGAGATGCCAAAGAAACGAAAAGTGGTTACCGTAACACTGCCCGATACCGACCTCTCGCTTGAGCTTGATACAACTGGTTCGCTGCACAAGAATGCGAGCGCGTACTATGAACGTGCAAAGACGTTCAGGAAGAAACGAGAGGGCGTGGAACGTGCGATTGAAGAGACGAAGGCGCGAATACAAGCGGAAAAGGAGAAAGAATTAGAAATAAAGGAAGAGCTTATTCCAGAGAAGAAGAAAGAGGTCAAGCGTGTAAAAGAGGAGTGGTACGAGAAGTTCCGGTGGTTTGAGACATCAGATGGCTTTCTCGTTATCGGTGGTAAAGATGCAACGACGAACGAGATGCTCGTGAAGAAGTATATGGCTCCAAACGACTTGTTCTGCCATACGCAGGCGGAGGGTGCGCCGGTAGTCATTGCGAAAACGGGCGGGAACGAAATTTCTGAGGATAGCCTCAAGGAAATCGCGCAATTCGCCGCTTCATACTCCAATCTCTGGAAATACGGGTTCTACGAGGGCGAATGCTATTGCGTTGCCGGTGAGCAGGTGAGTAAGACACCGCCGTCCGGTGAGTACCTGAAGAAAGGAGCGTTCATGGTGCGTGGCAAGCGGCAGTATTTCAAAGCACCGTTAGGGCTGTGTATCGGTGTCAAGAAAGATAAATTAGTTGTTGTTCCCTCAACGGATGCACTGAAACAAGAAATGGAGATGTACGTAGAACTCGAGCCGGAAGGCGAGTTAGAAAAGAACGAGCTGGCAAAAAAAATCGTGGAATTCTTTTTGGAGCAGGCGAAAGAGGAACGGAAAGAGGAGATCAAAGAAATAGCAGCGTACGAAAAAGTGCTCAGGTATCTGCCTCCGGGGAAATCGAGGATAAAAGGGAGTTAAGCATAACTTTGAAATTTCGAGTTCGATGAATCAAGTGAAGTTTTTCGTTTGAAATTGTGTACGGGAGTTTATAGCACGAATTTGTTGATTGATAACCGAAAGTAATATATATCCTTAAGAGATTTATTTGATCAATGATTTAAAGATTTCAAGAGAAAGGTCGGAGAGGAGTATGATGGAAAGAGGTGATTACATAAAAATACCCAATCAACTGCTCGCAGCTTTTGCGAAGAGGAGGTGCATATTTTTTATTGGATCAGGGTTATCTATTGATGCGCGTTTACCAAGTGGAAATGATATTGCTGGTGAGTTACATAAAATACTTTCTAAAAATGGATATTCTAAAGGAATTCAACCACTTTATAAAATTGCTCAAGATTTTGAAAATTTAAGGGGAAGACCAGACCTAGTAAATATAATCAAAGCTATAATATCCCAAAAATTAAATCAAGCGGACAAAAAATCTTATTCAATTCTTTCTCAAGTAAAACCACAACCTATTGATCTAATAACTACCAATTGGGACAAACTAATTGAAGATAGTTATGGACGTGATAATATAAATGTAATAATAGAAGACGTGTCTTTAAGCACTAGCTATAAAACAGAAATGCCCAACCTTTTAAAAATACATGGTGACTTGGACAATATGTTGAAAGCTACAATTACAGAAAATGACTATGCAAAATTCAAAGAGGACCATCCGGGGTTTTATGATAAAATATCCACAGCATTTAGGGAAAGTACTATCCTTTTTATAGGATATAGCACTGAAGACTGGGACTTTTTAGAAATTTTTTTGAAAATAAAAGAAGAGTTACAAAAGAATGTAAATCCAAGATATTGTGTTACACCGGATGATTCCCCTGAATTTTTAGCGAGATGTCAAAATTTAGGGATAAGGCACATTAAAGCAACGGCAAGAGATTTTCTATTAGATCTTAAAGAACAACTTGAAGGACAAGAAGGAGAACCTAGTATTCTATTCAAGGAGCATCCTAAATTCCCAGATCCAAGGTTGCCAGAAGTTGTAAAAAGGAATCCCTTTGTGGTCTTTAGAGCAGAGGATATGACAGATCAATTATGGCAAAGTGAATTATTTAGGGAACCAAAGATGTATAACATTTTTGCTGATGCCGTTTCTCCCGGAAATACAATTATTGAAGGGCACCGAGGATCTGGAAAATCTATGATATTGTTATACCTATCATATCCAATACAGAGACTTTTAGGCAAAAATCCAGACTTTGTGGGAGCATATATAAAACTCGATTTACCGCTGTTTGCGACAACTCGAAGAAGGGGAGAAGAAAAAGATGAATGGGTGAATTATTTTCTAGGCTACTTTAACCTGATTGTGGCGGAAGGAATAATAAGGATGTTGAACGATTGCATTACAAAATCATGGATAAATGTACAAAATATTAGTAAATTATTAGATAAACTTATGCACCTGTTCCCTTTTGTAGATGGCAATAAAATAGAAACTTTAGTAGACTTAGCAGATTCAATTTACGAAAAAAGAAATGCACTAGTAGGACCGCCTCCGAGAGAATCAATTAAACTTCCTCCCGATTTGATAAAATCTTTAATTGAAAGAATTCGAAGATTCGTCGAAGAATGGAAAGAACTTCCTTTCTATGTATTCTTAGATGAATATGAAAGATTGGATGAAGACCAACAAAAGGTGGTTAATTTATTATTAGCAAGTCGTGGTCCAACATATCGTGAAAGGGTGTACTTTAAGATAGCAACAAAATCATTTTTGCTAGTTCTTGAAGATATTGAAGGAAATCAGTTGGAAATAGTCGATGATTTTCTTCCAATAATACTTGATAGATTCGACCTCGATGAAGAAAGAAAACACAAATATTATCAAAAATACATAGAAGATATCGCAAATTGGAGACTTCAATCTATTTGGAAATATGGAATCTCAATAAAAAAATTCTTGCCCAAAGAAAAAGATGAAAATAAAAAAGGGTTCAAAAACCGTGATTATTCTGGTTTTGAAAATATCGTTAATCTATCTTCTTTTCTACCAAGGGATTTTTTGGAACTCTGCAAGGATATGGTTTTTTATTCATATCCAAATCTTTTGGCTGAGCCAAAAAGAGCTGATATGAAGCCCATAAGTCCTAATCTTCAAAATACAGTAATCAAAATCCACGCGGATAATTTATTTGAAAATTTAAATAGAATCACGGACGAAGAAGAGAGACCGCTTCCAAAAACAAGAGGTGAAAATGCGCGTCGGTTAGTTGAAAGCTGGGGAAAGATTTTTAAAAGGATTTTAGAAGGATCTTTTAAAAGGATTTTAGAAGGATCTGAAAGAGAATATAGAACGGTATCCGAGTTCCAAATCAGAAATCCTTCCAATCTAAGAATTGAAGCGTTAAATGCATTAAACGATTGTACCTTACGCAGAACTTTGGTGGTTCCTTTAACAAGGCGAGCTCCTCAAATTAGAAAAAATATTCCCGCGGACAGATATGAACTCCATAGACTATTATGCGCAAGAATCGGCCTTTCATTGGCCAGACGGTGGCCAAGAGAAGTAGATGCTGAATTGATTAACAAACTGATCGAAAGTGAAAACCCCCAAGAAGTAATTGACGAATTAACAAGACGTTTTTGGGAAGAAGATGAAGCGCAACGAACCATTCTTGATTTTGGGGGTGAAATATGAATGGCAACACTCCCCTTGAGGGTGAAATCATACCTTTGGAGAATTTTTCGCCGAGCGAGCATGAAATCATTCTTTTATATGCCGTTAGTTATGAGGAAAGAGGATTCGAATCGCTTAACAGATTATGTCAGAAGTTTAAAATTAAAAAAGATCTAATTTTTC
>CAYNTR010000024.1:0-4543 GCA_964400255.1 uncultured Halobacteria archaeon | reverse complement strand
ATTACCTCAATAAAGAAACCTTAAAAAAATGGAATGAAGAAAAAAATAAGGTTTTATCCTTCTTAAAGAATAGAGGTATAGTATATGAGCTATTTAATGTCCATGATAATGAATTAGGAGATCTCTTTACATATACCAAGAAAGAAATTTCTAAAAAAGAGACTGTGGTAATCGACATAACTACTTTTCCTAAAAATTACATATTAAAATTTTGTCAAGAATTAGAGGACTATAACACGGTCTTTCAATATACCTTAGGCGAGAGATATTTAGAACCCACAGAAGAAGAGAAAAGAGTTGGTGTGTCGAAAATAGTTCCTATTGATGGATTTGAGGGGAAAATAGTAATAAACGGTGATACGCTTCTCATATTGATCTTGGGGTTCGAAGGTAATCGAGCTCTTGCCTTTCTAGATGAATTCCATTCAGGAAGGATTTTGGCGTTAATTGGCGCACCTAGTATAGAAATCAGAAAAGAAAACGAAGAGGATCAAAAGTATCTTAAAGAAGCACGGCAGTGTAACCAATACCTATTAAATAATAGCTTCGTAAGCCCAATCAATGTTAACAGTTTAAATCCATTTATTTTTTGTCAGCAATTGAAAGATATCGTTAATTCAGAAGTCAAAGGACAAGATTATGTAAACATTATTATAGCACCAATTGGAACTAAAGCTCAAACTTTGGGATTATACTTATATTGGAAATATAACAAAAATGTCCAAATTCTCTATCCAATACCTAATAGAAGAACAAAAGTCGCATTAAAAACGGGGAAAACTTTTATTTATCAACTATAAAGGTGATATTAAATGGGAGAAAAGCTAATTCCTTTTTTTGTGGCTGACAGACCTGCAAGCTTACGTATTCTTAAAGGGGTTATGCTAAAGCACCCAGATATTAAGGTCGGCCTTATGACTCATGCCCTTACGACAAAGAATTTCGCACAATTATTTAGCGATTATCCTTACAATCTCGAGCTCCGATATGAAGATGCCCGTTTTTTAGATAACGAGGGTTTACTTGCCGAAAACTTGATAAAAATTGCGGATTCCGGGGTTTTTACACGAAATGGATGCACGATTAGTTATAACGATTTATTTATGAGGTATAACCAATTAGGCGTAGAATTTGGTGTCATAATTGATGCTCTAAGAGATCCAAACGAAACTATTCGGAGTGCCATGAAAGGTTTGAGAATTTACACGAGGAACAAAAACAAATATCACTTTAAGCTTATAGCTGTTGCTCAGGGTAAGACACTTGATGAATACTTAAAGTGTTATGAAAAATTACAGCAGCAGTTTGAATATATAGCGGTAGGGGGGATATTAAAGAAAAAGGAGAATAGTGCGAGATATGTAAATGTTCAAAACGAAAAGTTTATGTATGATGTTCTAACGGCGATTGAAAGAGATTATTCTCCCAATTGGCTTTTCCCTTTAGGTTGTTATAATCCATCAAGACATAAAAAATTTGAGGAAATTGGTGTCTGGGGGAGCGATTATAAGGGATGGATTTTTAACTACGTAACTAAAATCGATTCTCTTAAAAGTTTAAATAATTTTTTGATCGATTTCGACCTAAACAATGGATCTAGAAATTTTCTACAGAGTCTGCTAAAATACACCGAAGAGTTGGAGAGTAATTTAGTAAATTTAAGGGAAGAATGGAGAAAAGAAAAAAATCCTGCAGATAAAAGAAAGCTTCGAACTAAACTCGATCAAAATAAAATCGAACTCGAAAAGACATACGCTAAATTATTAAAAGAAAGGCGGATCATTGCTAAATCTAACCATTTACCAGTAGACTATAAAAAAGATCTGAATGATTTTGAAAGAATAGCCGCTGTTACGGAGCAGGAGTGGAGATTTAAACGGGTAAGGACGTATATTGAGGATAAGGTATATGCGCAACTCCGGTAAGGCTCTAATAATAGTCCCTTGCGGAAAGAAGAAGATTTGGGATAAAAATCCATCCGCAAGTCCAACTCCAGCAAGGTACGCATATACGAGTAACTATTTTAAGCTTTGCGTACAATACGCGGAAAAGTTTTCAGATGAGTGGGTTATCTTTTCAGGGAAATACGGACTCATTAGTCCCGATTTTATAATAGACAATTATGGCACCCGGATAAAAGCAACCAATGGGTTTAGAACTAAGGTAAGGAAGCAGCTGGAACCCTTTATTTCCTCAGGATTGTCTTCATTTATTTCTCTCTGTGGCAAAGATTATTCTCAAATATTGAAAGATATGGTTGAGCCCCTCGGTTTAAAACCATATACCCCCCTAGAGGGGTTAAGAATAGGAATGCGACAAAAACGAATAAAAGAATGCCTTATATTCAATACAGCCCTTTGATTGCATTTCTAACCGCGAAACCCCTGGCCCGCACCTTCTGCGCTATACTCCTCTCCTTATTCTTCCTTTCGCCTATTGTTAATATTGTCACAAGCCCGCTGCGCGCCTCGCAGACCGGATGCCCAAGCAGGAGTTTCGAAACCGAACTCCGATACTCAACTCATTGGTATCCAGAAGCGCTATATTGTGGCGCTATCAGTGTACCTTTTTTGGGTATGAAGTTCGCCACGTCGCTCGATGCCGTGGCCCCCTCGAGGCGTATGTTTAAATATGGGGAAACAAATCATTCTCTGATGAGTAATGTCTGACCATGTTTTAATTTTTACATACTTCGCTTTTCTTTTAGGGATTGGTGTTCTTGTTGCGAACATATTGAAAAAAGCCAGATTCCCAGACATTTTTTTCTTGCTGCTCGTTGGGTTCGTCCTGGGCCCAACGATTTGGACACACCCTCACATATCCGCGTACATTAATGTTGCTCCAATCGATGTTTCGGTAATGGGTGTGGTGCCAGACTTCCTGAGGACATTGGCACTAATAATGGTGGTGTTCACCGGTTCGTTCAACTTGAACTTCCAGGTTTTCAAGCGATTCTCAGGAATCTCCACTAATCTTGCTCTTATTGGCGTTATTTTTAACACGATCCTGTTTGGTCTTGTCGCCAAAATCGTTTTTAACCTCGAATTCATTCCCGCCTTCCTCGTCGGGTCTGTCTTAAGCGGGACCTCGTCAGAAGTTGTCTTCGCCTTAAAAGATACGCTCAAAAAGCGGGAAGAGGTGCTAACGATACTGAAAGTCGAATCAATTTTTAACACACCTCTGTGCTTACTCTTGCCAATCATATTCCTCGACCTATTCACGCTCGCTCCGGGCGCAGTGATCGAGCCGTACAAATACTTAACACAATTCTGGCAACTGGTCGCTGCGGGAATTGGGACCGGCCTCTTACTTGGTATCGTAATGAGTAAACTGATCGGGAAAATGATTAAGGAACTCTCTCCGTTATTCATATTCTCTTTAGCTCTTGTTACGTATGCTGTTGCAGAGAATGTTGGTGGTTCGGGCATGCTCGCCGTCGCTATCTGTGGGCTCGTTATCGGCAACCTGATTTTCCCATTTAAAGAGGAAGTCGCTCAATTCGGGGACGCGCTATCAGAAATGCTCAGGATATCTGTTTTCACGCTCCTCGGTGCGCAGGTACTTTTACTACTCGAGCCGAAACTATTACTCTTTGAGATACTATTCGCCCTGATCGTACTCGCCTCTCGACCGATATTCGTGCTGCCTCTACTGGGAGAGCTGCGCACTACTTTGGATGATCGTAGTAAAGTACTCGTAAGCTCTGTCGCTCCGCGCGGAATTGCTGCAGCAGCTATGGCGCCACTCGTCGCGAGTGTTATTGGTAACGACTTAATCATCAATATCGTGTTCATAGTGATACTCTTATCCGTATTACACAGCACGACAATTACCGCCATAGCGAGTAGAAAGGAGCCAGAGGAAAGAGAAAGAATAGAAGCTGAGGAAGCAGGTGCTGGAGAAGCAGTTGAGGAAGCTTTAAAAGAAGAAGTGGTAAATGACAAAGATCCAGAGCTGCTTTAAAGAACGCTATAGCGTCTATAAAAGTGGGTGCAAGTAATCGGGTGCTCTCTCTCGTTGCGACCACTTAATTTTTATCCGGCAGTGTACAACGCATTAACGCGAAGCAGAAGTAACTGACCGCATCTTCTGTTTTATACTCCCTTCCTTATCCCGTCGCTCGTCTATTGTTAACGTGGTCACGACTCGCTGAGCGCCTTGTGCGAAAACCGATTCATGCACCCCTGTCTAATGCACGGAAAATATTTATTCTCTGTTCCGTTTATTTAAGGTGATGACCGCGGAAGTCGAGAAATGGAATAAACTGAGTAACCTTTTTGATACCCATTGCAACGAAGATGAGATTGATCCGCTCGCCGCGGACAACATGATTATCGCCTGGCCAGTACTTTTGAAACACATCGAGTCGTATGCCGCATCTAAAAATAAAACCAGAGTAACCCTGCTTGATTATGGTTGCGGAACAGGCGGCTTTTGCATAAAGCTGGATTCGTTGGGCTACACCGTAATCGGGATAGATTTTGCGACTGAAGAGGCTGTCCAACAATTATCGCATTGCCGCCGGCAGCAGAGCCATTTTAAC
>CAYNTR010000023.1:0-24074 GCA_964400255.1 uncultured Halobacteria archaeon | reverse complement strand
CCCCCAGTACCTCTGGAGGAAAGGAGTGGTAACGTGAATTGCGGGACGGCCTCTAAACGGTAAAAAATGGGGCAGCCAAATTCACGGCGAAATTCCATGACCCCAAAAACATAATGAGATTTTTAAAATTAATGTCGGTAAATGGATTTAAAATCAATCGCAAAAGAGTTTGCTGCCCTTCTACCGGAACCATTCGAGGTTCTGGTATGGTGGAGACAAAGTAGGCGTCGAGCATGCCTGCGAAGAAGCCGAGGAAGAAGAGTATTGAATAGCTGTAGAGCTCATAACGCGGAAGTAACAGCTTCCAATAATCCAAATAAAAACCCGCAACAAGACTCAGCGGGATACTCAATCCGAGAGCAAGACTCATGCGTCTCGAGAAGAAAGCACCCAAGCGTTCTTTTGGTACGAGATCACGCATCCACGAGTTCCAGCTGCTGCTACTTATCGCACCAAAGGCGGCGTACAGTAAGAGTGCAGTAATGAGAAGGGATAACCCGCTCGTACTCTTGAACAAGACGGGAATGAGGGCAATGAGCACCCAGAAGGATCGACTCAAAATGATCGCATACACACAAATCGCTCGTCTCACCCGGTATTTCTCAACGAGGTAGATTGACGGGATTTGGATCAGTTGTGCCAGCGGCGGTATTGCAGCCACGAGTCCTATAACGAGGTTAGAAGCGTCGAGCATCAGCGCGAAGGCCACCAAAAAGGCCCCACCCGTCAGTGTTACCATCGTTTGAGCGGCTAAGCCATCTCTGATAACATTTCGAAGCCCTAATTCGATCTCTTCTTCCGTTAACGCATCTTTAACTGCGACTCTCATTCCTCAGCTGATAGAGAGATAAAATCTTACTATATAAACTCGCTTTCTTTGCCATTCGTCCTTTATTGTGACATCAGTTATGCAAAACGGCTCTTCCGTAAGCAGCCAATTTGTCTTCTTTCGGTAAGGTTTTTTTTCCGTAGCGACCTATTGAAACTAAGGAGTGAGAAAAAATGTATTTGGAGTTTCCCAAAAATTTTGATATACTCTATGAGAAACGGAACGGCGAAATTTACTTGAAGAACTATATTGGCGGAACGTGGGATTACTATACCGAGGAGCACACGAAAATAGTCAATCCTTTTGACGGATCAACAGTGGCCTTTGTACCCCGGTTAGCAAATAATGGTGTCAAACTGGCTATTGATGCAGCGTGGAACAATCGAGAAAGTATTCGGAGCGTACCGGGCATTGAACGACTTGAGTTATTCAAAAGAGCGGCGCAGATTATTCGATCACATGAGCAGGTTCTTATCAGATCGCTCGTTCTCGAGACTGGCAAACCACTCCATAACGCAAAGGCTGAGGTCGAGGCAACGATCAATCGCATGAATCTCGCCGCGGAGGAGGCGCGTAAAATATTCGGCGAGTATGTCCCGGGTGACTGGTCAGAAGATACCATGCAGAAATTTGCCATTATCTTGAGAGAGCCGGTGGGCGTTGTGCTCGCGATATCCCCCTTTAATTACCCTCTTTTTATCACCTCAGCGAAGGTGGTGCCCGCACTCCTCGCAGGAAATAGCGTTGTCGTCAAATTACCCTCCATAGATCCGATAACATTTCTCATGTTTACGAAAATACTTGAAGAGGCAGGTCTTCCCCCGGGGTCGTTAAACGTGATCACAACAGCAGGGCAGACCTTGGAAGGTTTTATTGATGATCCGAGAATTGGCGCAATATCCTTCACCGGCAGTACCGCTGTTGGCAAGATGATAGCCAAGAAGGCGGGCATGAAGCAACATCTCCACCTTGAATTGGGCGGAAAGGGGGCCGCGATAGTTCTGCCCAGTGCTGATATTGATTTAGCCGTTAAGAGGGTTGCCCACGGGTCATTAAACTTTGCGGGACAGCGGTGTGATGCTATCTCTCGGGTTTTTGTCGTTGAGGAAATCGCAGAGACATTCGTATCAAAGATCGTGGAAGAGGTCAAGAACGTGACCTATGGTGACCCGTGGAAGGAGGAGACAGTGGTTGGGCCTTTAATTGACGAGGAAGCTGTGGCCCATGTACATAAACTTGTAACAGACGCAACAGAGAAAGGAGCACGGCTGCTCTTGGGAGGGACGTACGAAGGTAACGTCTATCTGCCAACCGTTTTGGATCATGTGCCAAGAGGAGCAGCAATCATGCAAGAAGAGACCTTTGGCCCGGTTGTCACAGTCCATAGAGTGAGCGATATGGATGAGGCGATCGAGGTGGCGAATGATACGAGGTACGGCCTCGATTCATGCGTGTTTACCACCAACTTCTATGAAGCATGGCGGATAGCAAAGAGTTTGAAAGATGGCGAAATAACGATTAATGATGCGCCATCACATGGCGTTGGCTTTTTTCCCTTCGGGGGAACCGGCGACAGTGGAACAGGACGCGAAGGAATCGGTTACAGTATTGAAGAGATGACCAGATTGAAGACCGTCGTGTTTAATTTAGCACCGGCAAAAATGGGGAAGAAAAAGAAGATAATCTCAATGTGAGGAATGAATCGGTAAGGGATACCCGGCTGCGTTTTCTCGATTCACAGTATGAGTAGATTAATCCCTAATACTACTCTTTATCCATTCCCACGCTTCCCAGAGATCTTTTGCATAAAAATCTGGCTCTAGTTCCTGAGTGTTCTCCTTCGAATCTCTATTAACCACGATCACCCGCATCCCAATTTGTTTGGGCCCTTTTACATCTCGCTCGAAATTGTCGCCCACGTACACAGTCTCAGCCGGTGGGATATCTAAGAGATCACAGGCAAGTGCAAAAAGCCTGTGATCGGGTTTCTTAAAGCCAAAATAGGTGGATAAAACCATTCGATAAAAGAACTGATTGATGCCTAAGATTTTCCCCTCTTCCCAACAGTATACCTTCTGGGCATCTGAGACAAGGGCCAGAAAATATCCGTCACGCTTCATTTCCCGTAATACCGGAAGGGTATCTGGGAAGAGCTGGAATCGTTCGCGACTGAGGAGCCGCTGCAGTTTACAGCACGATTCTGCAAGGAAAGGGTGAGTGATCCCTTCTTCACTGAGAATGTTCGTAAACACAAGCTCAAGATCTACTTCTGGATAACGTTCACTACTTGTTCTGAGCGCGCGTTCCTTTTCGAGATGATAAGCGGCCTTCAGTTCCTCCTTACTGATGCTTGCACCATAGTACTGGAGGTAGAGCGTGAGATAGTAAAAAATCTCGTCCTTTTCTTCATCAGTCTTGATATCCACAAGGGTACCGTAACAATCGAAGATCACAGCCCGTATTTTAGACATTTCTTCGCCTCCTGAATCAACAGCCGCCTATAGGGCTCATCGAGCCACGTATTTCTCGCTATCCTTAATAGTCCGAGCGACATATAAAGGGGGATCTTTCGAGTGACCGTATAGAAAAACTGCTCATCACCGTAATGGACTGCGTAGTTCCATAAAAAGTGACCAATATACGGTTCCGCAGCCCAGCCATCGCCGGTGCGCCACATGAAGTGATGCTTTAATTCCGCAACGATAAACCCTAAATCCCAGCAACGATCCGCATGTTTCATCTTCTCCAGGTCGATTCCGACAACCTCCTGATGATGGGAAAAGAAGTTTGTGGGAGTCGCATCGCCGTGAACGATCACTTCTCGATCTGCAAAAACGTCATTTTTATCCCACCAACAGGCTGCGTACTTCTCGATGTCATGTCTTTGAGAAGATGGTAAAGGCCCCTTGCTCAAAGAATGCACTAACTTACCCAGATACTGTTGGGCGAGAGCAGGGGAGACCTGCTTATCAGTCTCGCTACTGCGGTGAAGCTTGACAAAAAACCAGGCCAGGCAGCTTAACTTCTCAAAAAGGGGTCTGGACTGCCCTTCATAAATGGCCTTGGCAATGTAGTAATCAAAGATTTTTCCCGGCGCCATCTCCGTGACGAGCAACGCGGAAAGGTCTTTATTTTTCCCCAGAGGAGCCACCACACGGTATTTTCCGTTATTCATGCCGAATTGTTCACGAAGAAGTTTCAAATTGAAATATGCTTTCTCCATCCATACCTCCGCCTTTTCCATGGGGATGGAATTAGCTTCAAATAACTTGCCTACCACCTTTAGCTTCTTTCTCCGTTCACGGAAGAGATAAACAGGTCGTTGAAACGAAAGCCTTTTGATTTCGATCTTCCCATACGGTGGCGGAGCAAGCTGCGGGAATATGACTTCCTCCAAATAGGGGAAAAGAATCGCTTTATCGTACATGGGTTTGAGACTTTAAGTATAAATATTCCTGTGCCAATAAATATTTCACGAAAACGTGGAGAAAGGAGAAGCGGGGGGTTTTGACTGCTCTGCTCGGAAGAAACCTCGGGCCTGGAGTTCTCAAATATGTTTACATAAAGTTTAAATAGCATCAATCTTACCTTATCGTATATAATATGGCCAATCCGCATCGTAAAAGAGGCTCATCTCTTACTCTGTAAAGAAGCTGGTGTGAAAATGGCAGAAGGATTAGTAATAACTGAAGATTCATCTGCAGAAGAACTCGCACCGATAGCAAAAGCGGTGAATGATTTACTCGTCATACCAGTCACGATGCGGAGCAAGAATAAAAAAGGTGTTCGAGTGGAGAAAGGAGAAGTTATCGATTTTGACTACACCGGTCCCGTATTAGAACGTGCGCTCAAGGAGAATCGAGTGATACGAACAACGCCGCTTACCGGGAGTTATGCACATACACCCATCGTCGTCGCTCCGATAAGGAATAAAAGGGGGGAGGTTATCGCTGCTTTAGGCATCGTGGATGTGGTTGGGACACTGGATCTAGGGGCTGTATTTGCTGACTTCCCTCGCGTTCTCGAGCAAATCAAGTCGGGAGAAAAGCCCACGGTCCGGTAAGTTGCAAGTAGGAAAACTTACTTTTTCGTGTGATTCTATTATTTATTTAGGGTAATTTTTAAAAGCGTTCGTGAAGATTCTTTGTGAGATGTAAAAATGGAAGAAGAAATACTAATAAGTGCGGATTCAACGGCAGAAGACCTCGCACCGATAGCAATGGCTGTGAATGATTTGCTCGTCATACCAGTCACGATGCGGAGCAAGAATAAAAAAGGTGTTCGAGTGGAGAAAGGAGAAGTTATCGATTTTGACTACACCGGTCCGGTATTAGAACGTGTACTCGAAGAGAATCGAGTGATACGGACCACACCACTTACGGGTAGGTATGCGCGTATCCCCGTCATTGTGGTGCCCGTGCGAAACAGGAAAGGAGAGGTTGTCGTCGCGTTAGGGATTGTGGACGTGGTAGGAACGGTGGATTTAGGAGCTGTCTTTGCTGACTTTCCTCGCGTTCTTGAACAAATCAAGTCGCATCCAAGATTTCCCCCAAAACGAGATTAAAACCACTCAATAATGCCCTCTTGGTATCTTCGTCATCTATTCCGCCGTGCGGCAAGTTTTCCAGATGGATAACCGGGCATTGGTCATTGTCCTTTACCTCCGACCCCTTTGCTTACCTCTTCGTACAGTGCAATCGTATGTTCGGCGATTTTATCCCAGGGAAGATACGTTTCCACGCGTACCCTGCCTCGTTTTCCCATCTCTCGCGCACCTTCAAAATCCTCGAGCAAATTACATATCTCCCATGCCAGATCTGCGGAATTACTGCCATCCGCACGAACTCCGGTCTTATCATGCCCAGAAAGGATGACATGGTCACAAGAGGAACAAAAGCCCTTAGAACCAATAATAATCGGCTTCTTCATCGCCATCGCTTCTAAAGAAACGATGCTGCACCGTTCATGAAGCGTGGGGCACACAATCATATCGCAAGCACCATAATGCAATATCCTTTCTTCCTCTGTCACAAACTCAAACCTCGTCTTCACGTTATCTTCCATGTTCAGCTCAGCTATCAAGTCAGAAACGTTTCGCTCTAAGTCGCCTTTACCCAGTATAACGAGCTTTGCCTCCGGATGCCTCCGTCCGACGGCAGGCATTGCTTTCACCAAGTTCACGATGCCTGCTATCTGAGATAATCCGCCAACGAAAAGCAGCATCTTCTCTTCTGGCTCAATTCCGTATCGACTCCGTAACTCCTCGATCGATTCAGGTGTAACCTTATCTGGATTGTATGTATCTAAATTGACCGCATCCCAACAAACCGTTATCTTGGGCGCATCATAGCCGTGAAGGGTTAAATATTCATGCAAGGGATAACATCCGGTTATTACACGATCAGCAACCCGTACGGCAGTTTTTTCAATATGACGAATTATCGTTAAACCTTCAACGCCAGCTAAACGATCTTCTTCGGATGAGTGAAGATGGTAAACAAAAGGGAGACCGGTCTCTTGCTTTATGATTATCCCTGCGATTCCACTGGACCATTCGTGTGCGCTAATGATATCGAAGGTATAGCCTCTCTTTTTAATGAAGTCGTTGACAAATTTCGATGCGCTGAGGATATTGTAGATGAGTATGTCGTTGAGGAATTTAGTTCCGGTGTTTGACACAAGCAGGTCCTCTTTGGTCAGCAACTGAGGGAGGACGTTGCTTCCGTTCACGAGCAGCGGCCTATTGACGTCAATGCCTTTTACGGTCTCTCTTGTCTTCAGAGTTCCGTCATTCATCGTGAACACCGAAATGTCATGCCCTAAATTCTTTATCGCTTGACATATATTCTCCGCGTAGGTGCCCAACCCGCTGACTATCCGTGGCGGATATTCCCGGACAAAAAAACCAATCCTCATATTTTACTTCTCTTAATCACGTCCTCGTATATCTCTATTGTACGTGCTGCGATTTTATCCCAGGTGAAGTACTTCTCTACTCGGCTCCTTCCTCTCTTTCCCATTTCCTTCGCTTTGTCCATGTCCTCGAGGAGCGAATTTATACCCCACGCGATATCAGCGGAGTTATTGCCATCAACGTGAATGCCTGTTTGGTCATGCCCGGAAGGGATAACAAAATCGCGAAAGCCAAGAGTGCCTCGAGCACCTACGACAAGGGGTTTTTCCAGTGCCATCGCCTCCAACGCAACAATCCCAAACGGCTCGTACACGGAAGGAGCGACAAAGAGATCACAGGCGCCGTAATGCAGTACCCTCTCCGCTTCTGGTACAAACTCGAACCGTGTCTTAACTTTGTCCCCTATGTTCAACAGGCGTATCAGATCTTTAATCGTTTGTTCTAACTCACCTTTTCCAAGTATAACGAGTTTTGCCTCGGGATGCTTGCTTATGACCGTTGGCATAGCTTTGACTAAGTTCACGACGCCCTTTACCGCAGTCAATCGACCAACGAACAATATCATCTTCTCTTCCGGACTAACGCCGTAACTGTTCCGAATTCCTGTAACATCCTTTTCTGACAGTTTTTTTGGATCATAGGTCTCCGCATGGATACCATTCCAGCAGACCGTTATCTTACTGGAATCGAAGCCGTGCCTTACGAGATCTTCCTGCATCGGATAGCTTACCGTTATCACCCTATCAGCTACTTCAGCGGAGGTCTTCTCGATGTGAGTGACCGTCTCTGAGCCACCATCGAGTGCACGACCCCATTCAGAAGAATGGATATGGAAGACGAAGGGTAGACCTGTCTCTCGCTTTGCCATTATCCCGGCCATTGAACTCAGCCAGTCGTGTGCGCACAGGATATCAAACGCCCATCCCTCTTTTCTTACAAGCTCGTTAACAAATTTAGTCGCGCTGAGGATGTTGTAGATGAGTACGTCGTTGAAGAATTTTATCGCAGTGCCCCACCTTCTCAGGTCTTCGGTCATGCAGAGCGGGAGTATGCTGCCACCCTCTACAAGCATGGGTCTGTTTACGTCAATGCCTTTTATCGTCTCTCTCGTCTTTAACGTCCCATCGTTCGGAGTAAATACCGAGACGTCATGTCCCAGCTTTACCATTGCGGGACATATATTCGCAGCATACGTCCCCAAGCCGCCGACTATCCGCGGTGGGTATTCCCAAACGAAAAACCCTATTCTCATTTTATACCCCTCTTTAAACCATAATTTAATTTTATAGAAATAAATTTCTATCTTTTCGTCCAAGGAGATGAACCACAAAATAACTGTGCTTGACAAACTGGTTGAACAGCTTTCAGGCGAGCGCAGAGAATTGTTTAATCGGTTTTATTCGTTTAACAAATCAACAGGCAGCTCACATTTTTACCGGAGATATCCCAAAAAATTTGACGCTATGATAAACATCGCATGCGACCACACCAGTGGGCAAACTGAGATTTGTATGCCGTTATCAAATATCTGCTCTGGTATGTAGCCCCTCTCATCTACCCGGTCTAAGACCCACGCATAGTATCGTTCTGCGTTAGTTTTATCGCCCTTGAGCGAATAGTAAATGGTCATCCAAAAGTTTAATAAAGGCCAGGCACCTGCGCCTTTATTTCGCTGCATGCCCTCATACATCCACCCGTCATAGGTATCGTGTTCATACCGGTGCACACCACCGTTGATAACGAGCCTTTTTTCAATTTCCTTGAGCGTCGCGATCATCCTTGGATCATTCGGGTCACAGATCGCGAACGGATACACAAGTCCAAGCATCGAGGCATCGACCGCATTATCAATCAACCTACCATAAGATCTGACGAATAACCCGTCGACAAAATGCTTTTCCAAACGCTCCCTCATCTGTTGAGCGACAGCTAACCACTTTTTAGTTGGAATAATTTCGTTGGCGCATTTCAGACCTTTAAGGCAGGCAGCCAATGAATAGGTGAAGTTCTCGTTCAAATCGGGAAAGGTGAGCCTTTCTTCCCAGAGGTCGTTTGACACAATAGAAAAATGATCACCATCCCAGGCATCGCATAACCCGTCAGCAGCTTTTACGATCAGGTGCTCAAAGTGGCGAGCTTGTTCTAAATCATCGCGATAATGATGCCAAATGGCAAATAAGACGGTTCCTGTTTGATCTGGCTGGAATCGTTCTCGTGCCTTTAAGCCGTTCACGTAATATTTCTCAAAGAATAAACCGGTCTCTGCAAACTTCTCCGCTCTTTCAAAGCACCAGGTGAAGAAGTTAGTCGGTACATCTTCGATGCCCAAAATATCTGCGGCAACGCAGGTATAAGAGGCGTCCCGAGGCCAGACATAGAAATAATGCCTTGCCTCAGACGGATAATAGTTCTTTGTTGCATTAGCTGCAACGATCGCACCATTTTCCAGTGCGCTTTCCTGAATTATCCTTTTGCTTTGCCTGATTATCCATTCGATCTTTTCTCGATATCGGACTCTCGTATTTCCGGCTATGCTCATTCAAATCACCTTATCCGTTCGATTCCTTTTTCCGCCTTTAGGTACGGATTCTTCGGCATTTATTCAGCGAAGAGAGAGGTATGGATCCACCCATTGCGACCAGAATTGGATTGGGTTCTTTACCGGTGTCAGGTCGCCATTATCGGGACTGAAAAGCTCGCTATTGTAAAATACGAAACTCTCGTCCATCTGATGAGCCAGGTTACTCTGGAGCAGTCCTTGTACCGTTCCTCTTTTAAGGTCGCCACAGTACCGGAGCAATCGTATAAGATACGGCGTATCTCGCGGCCAGACAACCCCTTCGTGATACTCCGCATCACCGTAATAAATTCGTTTCGGGGACTTCTTCACCAGTAGTCCAAACGGAAGTCCGTTCCGGTCGACGAGCAAGTGTTTCTGTACCTGTCTGATAAAGCTCAGCAATTCATCCTGTGAAAAAACCGCCTCGTCCGCTAGTAAAGAGAATGCAACAACAGCAGGCGATCCAGGTGTAGCATCTTTTTTCCCATCGAGCGCCACGATATTGTCTATCATGCTCTCGCGGGCATCCCAGAAAACTCTCTTAAAATGTAACCGCGCTTTTTCGACTAACGAAGAAAAAGTTCTGTGGTTCTTACCCGCTTTCTTAGCGATCTTCTCACAATGGCTCAGCATTTTTATCCACTGCGCATTGATCTCAGGTAAAAAATACGTTGGTTTATTCAGTTCATTTTCGTCTTTTAGCTCCGCGCACCATGAATCAGGAATTCTTATTGGAACGTTCACTTTTTTCCCTTCGATTTCGACTGCCCGTCTCGCGTCGGTCCAAGAATGCCAGGGCACAACAGAAATGAGTCCGTTATCATGCAGGACCGGTGCACCATTTGGTATAGTGACATCGTTCATTGTGAAGCGAGCAATGGTGAATTCAGCCTTTTGTAACATCGTGTTTGCAAAGTTATCTTCCCATTTCCTCTTTAAGAGCTCACCGGCAGCGATAAATGCGAGAAGCGTTGCATCTGCATTGTTATAGTCCAATCTCTCTGTTTTCCTCTCGGGGAATCTGTTGGGGATTCTACCAGATTCATCCTGATAGTCAAATGAATGCAGAATAATCTTCTTGATCTTCTCTGCGTCGCCAATGCGTGTAAACGTCTCGATGTTGTTGATGATCCCTTCGAACAGGTCTCGGAACCACGGTGTTCGGAACCAGAAATCGCCGGCTTCGTAGAAAAACGCGTCGTTCACGTACATGCCAAATTTTGACAACGTGAGTGCTCGGAATGCAATTGCAGGATCTTTTAGCTCGATACCAAGCAACTTCACTAGTCTCTCTGCGCTCATTTGTTCCTCCGTTTCGTCGTTCAACCAATCTTCTCCACGTCCATGCAATTTTTCAAGCTGCGCTTCTGAATTGCTACAGGAAATTACAAATAAAGCAGAAGAAGTAGTATCCATAGGAATTTCAATCTCCCCGAGCGAAACAGGATTCTTTTGTTCACCTTTGAAGACCACACCGTCTTCTTTTTTTTCTCTGAATCCCGACCCGAGTTTATACCACCACTTGAGTTCCTTTTGCCAGGTTCTAATCTGACATTCATTGAATGTTCTAATTGCGATGCACTTCTCAGCTCTTCTGATAAGCATGCCATCAGGAAGCGGCTTACAAAAATGCGCCTCCGGCGCGGACTGTTCATACATGTGCCTTATATCGACTAAGGGCTCAATTACCACTGCTGTGGGGCTCTGCCCCATCACGGGCTCCGCCCGTGCCCCCGCAAGCCCCGGAGGGGCTTTCCCGCAAGCCCTGTAAGGGCTTAATGCGTTGCTTTCAAGCGAGACGCAGGCAGTAACACCATTTTGCTTTCTTCCGATATTCATCAAATAGTAACTTATAGTAAGATTCAAACGCTCAGCTTCATTATCGTAGGCGTACACCATCTTCCAGGGCGAAACCCTCACGTTCTTTGCTGTCAGCTCGATATATGCATGCTCTTTCTTCACGCCCACCGCTAACCCGTCCAAGAAATGGAAATTTTCGCCATTGATCAATACGGAAAGCCCCTCATAGGGGTAATCCCGGTTAGGAATAATTTTATCGCCAAACGGAACAGAGAAAACAGATTGAGACCACGAGGCCTGGGGTCTTTTTAGTATGCCATGCTTTGTTCTCGCCGGCTCTTTCTCCTCTACTGGGTGGAGTTCAACCGTGAAGTTCATTTTCCCTCTCTTTAAAAACAAAAGCTGTTCCTGATTAAAAGTGAAGACGGTTCTGAACGGGAAATGGAACCTCGTAAGATTCGCTGCTCTCCTTTCGCATGTCAGCCCATTTGCTTTATTTGTACTTCTGGAAAACCGATGATGTTCATCGTCGTGGATGCTATTTTAACCTTCTCAGACCTGAGAATTTCGGTAAGAATCAGTTGACTTAAGGTGCTCCGGACCACTCGTCGCTTTCTTACATCCGTGATGTACCTGATGTGAAAAGTGATCCAGTTGTCGGTCAGGGTTACATAAATTTCGGGCTCGACCGCCGTGATTGTCAGATAGTACTTCTCCTTCAGCTGCAAAATCTCGGTTTCGGCCTGCTCTGCCATCGCTTTCGTCTCGCTGCCGACAATGCGGTGAATAATCGTGATGGCTTCTTTCCAATCACTCTCATACGTAATCGGGATCTCGATTTCATCCCAGATGAAGTTGTTGTCCTTCGTGTAGTTGTCCACCATACCGGATAACACCATGCCATTCGGTAGTATGGTCAACCGACCGGTCGATTGATCGCCCGCCACCCACTCCTTCAATTCCAGGAGCGTGGTATACAAAATACCGATATCGATCACGTCACCAATTTTTCCGTTGAGTTCGATGCGGTCGCCAACGCGGTAGATTCCTGTGACAAAGATGATAACGCCGCCGGCAAAGTTCTTAAAAAAGTCCTGTAAGGCGATGGCGATGCCGGCAGCAATCAAGCCGTAGGACACCAACAGGGTCTGTGTCTGTTCCACCCAAATTCTGATGAGGACGAGCAGAAGCGCAACAATATAGAGGATAGAAACCGCCTTTCTGAACGAGTATCGTGCCCTCTCTTCTTTTATCTCCCGTGCAATAGTCTCCTCAAAAACCGCTTTGAAGATGAAATAGACGATCGTCACAGCGAAAAAGGTGTAGAACACCTTTTGCAGATAGCTAGTTGGATATTGGAATTGCGCAAACCAGAATACACCCGTAATGATGACCAGGAGGAGAAGATTAATAATCTTTTTTATCATACGAATTCTTCGTTGCCACACCTATATATACCTTTCCGTCATCATAATACGCACTGGGTGTTACTGCCTAACGCGCAGCCATTTCGGTCATAACGGGTACTTCTGGTGCTTTAATTCCCTTTTTCGCCAATTCAGTCCAGGTTCTTCGCGTTACTTCGGACTTGAACTCGAATTCAGACCGCAAATCGTAGACATACGCCTTGGCACGCAGCCGCCGGTAAAAGGGGAAATCCTCTAAAAGCACGGTAAACGGGCGCTTCTTAGATATGTACACGTATTTTGAGGTTACCAGCGCTTCTTTCAAAATACTCAGAGCCAACTCAGCATCTGAATCGGGATCGATAAATAAATCGATAACCACCATCATTTCAGGAGTGCCTCCACTCGCGCTCGCCACGGCCTGCGAGAAGATCAGATAATTTGGTACGGAAACAAGATTGTCATCGGGCGTTATCAGTCGTGTTGCTCGAATCCCGATATCACTCACCTCGCCATAATAGCCACCAATCTTGACCTTATCGCCAATCTGGTAGGGCTTTTCAAGGGTGATAATAAGACCACCGACTATATCGGCAAAGAGATCTTTTAGACCAAACCCTATTGCCGCACCAAGCAGCCCGGAGAACGCGATGAGCTGTGTTGATGAGACACTCAGGATCGAAGCCACGATGAAATAGATCGCAACGCCGTAAATCAAAAATTTCAGAAGCGGGATCACCATCTTTACCGTTATCCTGAGTTCACCAGCACGTTCGGAGATCCAGATGAGCACGTAGGCTACGACACGCGTCAATAAATACGCAACGATAATGACGATAATTGCGCTTATAATCGTGCCCAGATCAATCGTCTTCAGTGGCACGTCGACCAGCTCGCCATTTACCATCTTACCATATCACCCCCGCTTTTTTCAGATGCCCGACGATGCAGTGCAGTGCTTCTGGATTCAGTTTGTAGTGCGCATGATCCAAGGTGATCAACCGCTGCTGTGCTAATCGATGAAGTCTCTTATCAATCTCCCTCTCACCCGTGATGGTTGCCAGTTCTTTCTTGGTGAGCGCTTCCATCGAGAGGATAAGAAACAGAATGTAGGATTCAGGATAATCGAGCTCAATCTTATACGAGCACTCCGTTACATAACTCGGCTTGATTGTTGGGTATTGCAGGCTTTTTCCCCATATAACTCGAGCGACGCCTGGATTTCCGTTTGCATAACGACGGATCTGCTCGAAAATGATGTCTTCTGCCTTCTTTGTTTCCTCTTTACGCGAAAAGTGGAATTTGAGACGGGCAAAATCGATGTGGAAAAAAGGAATGCTGATAGTCTTTTGGAACCTTTTTAGAGTAAGTGGATGGCGAACTGTCGTAATAATGCGTTTCTCTTCGGGCTTACCATCATCGACGAATTCTATTTCGTTCTCACCGTATTGTGACAGGAGGAGTTCTTTTATCTCTGCGGTGCTCAACTTTGGGAGCTTAATCTGGATAGGAAAATATTTGCCAATATCGAATACTTCCTCAAGATAGTTCCACGAATAGAGGTTCCAGGTCGTTATGAAGAGGCTACCGGATGATACGACCGATTCTAAGAACTCTTTAAGGATATGAAAACCACCGATTGCACGCATGTAGAGAAACTGGCAATTGTCGACGATCACTATGGCTTTTGCTCGTTCGGGAATCGATAAAGTTGTTTGATTCTTGATAAGCGATCCAAGCGACACTTTCGTTATCTTTTGCGAGGTCATCTGTTCGATTACATTGGCGAGCGTGGTTCGTCCGGCAAAAGGCTCCGAGATAAGTGCAATATCTGACTTTCGGCCAGCTTCAAATTCAGCAAGAGCATTCTGGATGCTCACAATTTCGTCTTTAAATCCTATAATCCCATATGATGGCTGTTCCGCTGCGCTATCCATCGTATCAACCTTCCTCATAGAGATCGTATCGGGTCGCTGTCAAAACCCTCAATTATACTCTTACGCACCGGTAACCTGTTTCTGACCTCCTCCACCTCGTTTCTGTTACTATAGGTGAACCACCTTTAAAAAATGTGGTGGTTTTATGCTTACATGATTTACGTCTGCGGTGTGTGATCGTGCATAGCGTGCACGAAGGAAGAATAAAACGCTAGGTAAAATAGGCGTTCAGGAGATACTGCTGAACCATCCGGTGTGAATTGAAGAACGAGGCGTTAAAGGCAATGGCATAGCGCATAATCTCAGCCCAGGCAGCTTTATCAGTGTAAAACATCGGCAATATCACCTGTTCCAATTTCTCATAAAGGCTTTCTGCTTCTTCAGAATCATTCATTTGCATTTCACAGGCGCCTACGATTTTCGTTTCGATTGCCCATCCCGTCACACCCTCGACACAACCTTCCACCCACCAGCCATCCAAGACACTCAAGCTCGGGACCCCGTTAAGGCACGCTTTCATGCCGCTGGTACCTGACGCTTCGCATGGGATTTTCGGTGTGTTAAGCCACAAGTCAACCCCTGAGGTAATCAACTGTCCGAGCTCCATATCGTAGTTTTCGAGGAATACAATCTTTATATCCGATTTCAATCGTTTAATAGCAGCGAATATTCGTCTGATCAATTCTTTCCCGGACGTATCCTTCGGATGCGCCTTACCTGCGAGGATTACTTGCATTGGTCCGATATCATTCGCAATACGTACCAGTCGATTCGGGTCATTGAGCAGGAGGTGGGGCCGCTTATACCGTGTCATTCGCCGTGCAAAACCGATGGTGCAGGTATCGTAATCCATCCCGATATCGTGCTTTGCGTTGACAAAATCGATCAATCGCTTCTTCGCTTCTCGATGTGCCGCTCTAATCTCTTCAACCGGTATCGAGATCACGTACCGTAAATTAAACGGATCCTTGCGCCAACCACTGGTGTGTTTATCATACAACTTACGGAATGGTTTAGAAGTCCAAAATACATGGTGCACACCGTTTGTTATAGAATCGATGGGATACCCAGGGAATACAGATCGTGATATCTCTTCGTGTCTCTTTGCCACACCGTTGATATATCCACTATGCTCTAACGCGAGTAAGGTCATATTTAATTCGGTTCCGTGGCAAACGTGCTCTATTTCATCCACCGTACAATAATTGCCAAGGAGACGTTTAACCAATGAAATCGGGAACTTGTCGTGACCTGCGGGGACGGGCGTGTGAGTCGTAAAGACACACCTTTGACGGACAGAATCGATGATCTGTTCATTTGTATAGTCAGGATGCATGTTTCGCATCTTCATCATCAATTCCAAAGCGACTAACGCAGAGTGGCCTTCATTCAGATGATATTTGCGAATATCGGTGTTGCCTAAAGCATCAAGCATACGCACGCCACCGATTCCGAGAACCATCTCTTGTGCCAGTCGGTAGCGCTCATCGCCCCCATACAGGTACGCGGAAATGTCTCTATCCTCCGCGCTATTTTCAAACAGATTGGTATCGAGGAAATACACGGGCAGCTGATGCCCATCCCTGCCGGTCAGAACATACTCCCATGCTTGCACTTTCACTTCCCGTCCCTCAATCGGGACCGATACTTTGGCTGGCATGAGTGTGGTGAAGTCATCGATCCGCCAGTCCGTATAAAATTCCGTTTGATTGCCCTCTTCGTCCAACTTCTGTGCTATATGGCCTTTATTGCTGGCGAGCGTAACTGCAACAAGGGGAACGTTCAGATCCGCACAGGATCGGAGGATATCCCCGGCTAACACGCCAAGACCGCCACTATACGTGGGTATTTTAAGATCAATGCCGATCTCCATACTGAAAAGAGCAATGTGAAAATATTCTTCGATGAGTGATTCATTATCTCGCGCCATGACTTTCCACGCCCCGATCGCTATTATCTTATAGGTATGTTTGCCTTATACATAAGATCGAGCAGTTTTTAGAATTTAAAAAGGTATGAAAACGTGTTCTGCGGTATGCTCAGGCGCAATGAGTGTGCACATTGGAGATGAACCCCGGGTAGAGTCAAAGACGCGCTGTCAGGGCTCTCTTACAAAGTAGAGTGTGAGTACCAGTCCAATGAGGAGGATAACAGAACAGATAATGAAAGAACGCTGGAATCCGATGGAATCAGCCAAAAACCCACCTAGGAAAGGCCCTATTGCCCAGCCGACATACCATGCCTGGTTGTAGAGACCCAAATATTCGCCCCGCTCCCTCTCCTTTGCCATATCGGTAATAAGCGCAGGAGTAACAACGCTGAAGGCCGCCCACATTGATCCTCCCAGTACCTCCAGTGAGAGGATGCATACTAATGATCTGGTGAGCGAATATAAGAAGAATACGAGGGCAAAAGAAGCTATGGAAAGGAGTATTATGGGCTTTCTTCCCACTCTATCGGATAATTTCCCGAAAATAGGTGCAAAGACAATTCCAGAGAGCGAACTTACCGTGTAAATGAGCCCAATTTGCGTTATTGATATACCTAATTCGAACAGGTAGAGCGAAAAAACGGAGTATATCATGCCAGAGCAAATCATGAACGGCATCAAAGATACGCATAGTAGATAGAGCTTCCTCGTGCTCCCGCAGAATATATACGGCTTCTTCATGTTCCATCGCCATCCCACTACGGTTCATGATACGCTCCCTATCGCGGTTCATGATCTATTGATCGCTACTAGAATAATGGTAGCAGGTAGATAAAAATGTTGATAAGAGTAAGCGGGATACCTATCCGTGCAAACTCAAAAAAGGTCAAGGTCTCGCCTCGCTTCTCCGCATTCTGGATGATGATCACATTGGACGCCGCGCCTAAGATGAGCATGTTACCTGCAACGGTGCTGCCCGCGGCAAGAGCCATCAGCTCGGGCGTCGAGGCGCCGGCATGGAGTAACAGCGGAAGATAGAGCGCAACCAGTGGCACGTTGGAGATGAGCTGCGAGAGAAACACGCTTATACCAAGTATCATTGGAATTGACACGATATCGAGCGAGAGATCGCGCATGAGTGCTTGAAAAAAGCCCGTGTCCCAGACACTTTGCATTAAAATAAACATGGCGACAAAGAAGATGAGCGTGTGCCAGTCTACATGTGCGATGATTTTCGCCCTTCTTTCGCTCATCAGCACGGGTATCGCGGCGATTAAGGCGATATACGTTAATCTGAAGTTCACGGGTACCTCCAAAAGTACCAGCGCGACTTTGATCAAAATCAGCAGTATTATTAGCGAGAGTGATAGTTTGCATAATCGAGCGAGAGCGGGGTCTTTTACCGGTTCAGGAGAGTCCACCGCTAAGGATTTCCCGCTCAGATCGCGACGATAAAAAGATTTCAAGACGAAGAATGCGACAAATAAATTTATTACTGTGGGCACCGCCAGGAATTTGAAGAACGTAACAAAGGGATTGGCAATAGTAACGGCGATCAACAAGTTTTGCGGATTCCCTATCGGACTCATCACACTGCCGATCGTAATGGCGAATGCGAGTGCCAAAAGGAGTGGTTTTGCGGCAATTTGGTGCTTCTTGGCAAGGAGCAAAACGACTGGCGTGCCGATAATTGCCATGGTATCATTCATAAGCACCGTGGAAAGCATACCGAAGCCAAACAGAATGGTTAAGACAAGTTGATCTGCAGATTTCGCCTTTCCGAACAAGGTATGTGCGAGCTGTGCAAGGTACCCACTCTCTTCAAGTGCCTGCCCGACTGCAAACATGCCAAATAAAAACAGAATAACCTCAACGTTTATCGATTCCAGGGCACCGAGGGGCGAAATTTGCCCGGTCAAGAGTACGGTAATCGCACCGAGGAGCATTGCCTGCCATATTTGAAGTTTGACAGACCCTACCTTACGTATCGCGATTAATATGAATACGACAAACAGCGTCAAAAGTGCGATCATAACCTAAACTCGTGCTCATTCCTTCTTCAGAATGAAATAAAGATTGCCCAGATCGGAACCTATGGGTGAATCGAGTGGAACGAGTTCGTAGCTCTGATTATAAATTGCTTTAAGCACAAATCCACCCGCTTTACTCAATCGTTTAAAATCTTCAAAGTACCAGAGTCTCAGTACGTGTGGCTCAATAAACATAAACTTCTTGCCGTTGGCTAAATCCTCCACGCTCATCTTGCAGATGTTATACTTTCTCTTATCTGCTCGATCATACCGCTCGGTAAACCACGTTGCGTGTAGTTTAATACCCTCTCGCTCAGCAATCCAGGAGTCTTCCGGCGTCTCTTCAGTCCGTGGCTCCTCGCTAGGACTGACACAAGAGAGTTCAACAATGTAAATACCACCTCTTCGAAGTGAATAAGCCACTGCTTTGAAGTGCTTCACAATATCTGAGTCTGTGAGAAGATAGCCGATGGTATTGATGAGATTTATCGCAGCGTCAAACGGCTCTTTAAATTTCTTCGTCCGCATATCGCCGAGAACGACCTCCGCATTCCGAGACAGGTCAGCCTCCTCTATCCTCTCTCGCGTGTACGCCACCATCTCCTCGCTGATATCGTAGCCCACGACATGATAGCCGACCCGTGTCAATGGTAGCAAGAGTCGCCCACTACCACACGCCGGCTCTAAAATCCGCCTCACGGTGAAATCCGCGTAGTTTTTAAAGCATTTCGTAAAAAATCGTATCTCCCCGGAGAGATCGTAAGCAAACGCGATATCATAGTAGCCGGGGAGATAGTATAATTTCTTATCCATAGTTCCCCCCCCATGATTCAGCCTATTATGTAGTATTTTGCGGTTTTTTCTCCCGCTTTCCGCTTCACCAGTTTCTTCTTCGTCAACTCGGCTATGCTGTTTGCAACGGTGCCCTTCGGAATCTTCGCTTCCCGTACAATATCTTCCATGCTCTTCGCCTTTTCTTCGCCCTTCGTACTCATCTTCATCATCGCTTCGTACACCTTCTTCGTGTTGCCTGTCAGTTCTTCAGTCATGTCTTCCACCTCCTGAGTTTTGATTTGATTATTCTTCCCTCTATTTAAAGATTTAACATCTCATATCCCGTCTTTTCCAAATTCGAGTGATATACCGCGATAACGGTATTATTCTTGAGGTGGTTGTTCAGTGACCGTCTCAGTTGTCTTTTCATCCCTATGGGCGTGCAGACGTGCTTCTGCAGTCTTCAGAATAGTCCCCAGCATCTCTCGATAGGATATTCCCGCGATGGCGGCCATCTTTGCGAGATGTCCATCCCAGCACCAGCCAGGATTAGGATTAACCTCTAGGAGTTTTGGATTGCCCTGGGCATCCAATCGCCAGTCAAATCGGGCATAATCCCGGCATTCGAGCCGCTCAAAGAGCTTCAAACACCACTCCACGAGGGTTCGTTCAACATCTTCGGGTAGTTCTGCATGAATAGAATGGATCTTCCAGTAGGGCGAATTGGGAAGCCACTTCGCTTCGTAGCCACATATCCGCGGCAATCCATCGGGCAGCGATGAATAGTCTTCTTCTACAATCGGAAGAACCGTGTACGACTCAGGCGGGTTGCCGATAATACCCACGCTCAAGTCTTTGCCCGTAAGGAACTCCTCCACGAGTATTGGTTTATCATAGCCGAATTTCTCTCGTATCTCTGAAATTGCGTTCGTCAGTTCTTCAGGGTTATAAGCAACGCTTCGCTGCGTTATACCGAAACTGGAATCGCCGAAGTTAGGCTTCACCAGTACGGGAAAGTCAATGTGCATTTCGAAGGTTGTATCTTCTGGTTTGATGAATAAAGCTGCAGGCACAGGAATCCCCATCTCCTTCGCAATACCTCTCACGAGCGACTTGTCAAAACAGAAGGCGAGACATTGGGGACCTGAACCCGTATAGGGAATCCCGAGCATCTCAAGAATCGCGGGAACGTGCAATTCCTTCTTCGCATCGTTTGAAAACCCTTCGTCACAGAGATTGAGGACAAAGTCGATCTTACCCTCCTTCTTGAGCAGATCCTGAATAAGCGAGTTGTGATTGTAGAGATAGGTGAATCTGAACTCCTTTAAATCCTGCAGCGCTCCTTTCAACTGGTCTATTGTATATAAATCGTCGTCATCAAAGACACAAAAGGGCTTGACACTGTCTGGTTTGTTCGGGTCGCCCAAAATAACCACGATATTCTTTATTCTGCTCCTCTTTCTTTGTCTTATCGGGGCCCATTCCTTCCTGACCACTGCAGTGATCAGTAGGCGTCTCTCCATCATTCCCAGATCCTGATTTCGTTGTGAATCGACTGAGAACTCGCCAATGGGCTTTATATCGCGGAACCCTGCGATGTTCAGAAGCTCTGATAAATTCTCACGCGTGTAAAGCCGTTCTGCATAAAGTTGGTCTACAAGCACTCCTTTTTCAACATGCGTCACCACCTCCCGTGAGATCAACCGCTGTCCATCCAGTGCGGGCGAACGCTCACGGCAGACGAAAAGATTCTTGTCGATCCACTCCCACGAGCGTGGTTGGTAATGTTCTCGCAGATACGCTCCATCGGCAACGTCAATAAGAAAACGGCCCCACGGCTTCAAGACTCTAAAGATCTCTTTGAGCACCCGTAAGTCATCATTCACTGTCTCGAAGTACCCGAAACTGTTCCCAAGGAGCATTACCACGTCAAAGGTATCGGGGGGATACGGCAGTTTCCGGGCATCTCCTTCTCTAAACCGCAGAGGTAACCCTTCCCGCCTCGCGTTCGCTTTTGCTCGTTGAATCAGATAGTGCGAACGGTCCAGACCCTCCGTATTCTGAAAACCTCTCCGTGCCAGTTCTAATGAATGGCGACCCTGCCCACAGCAGAGATCGAGAATCTTATCGCCAGGAGAAAGGTGAAGTATTTCCGAGAAGTAATCAACCTCCTTTTGTGTCGTATTCTGGTCATCAACAACATCTGCATCGGTCTTCAAATAGATAGAATTGAAAATCCGCCGCCACCAATCGGGCCGCACGTACTCCTCCAAATTAGAAACGGGGCCCAAAGATTTGCTCTCTTTGGCCCCCCTTCGCCGCGAATGAAGCTTTTCTTTCGACAACGCTTCTTTCATCCTCGTATCTTCTGATTATGTGTCTTCTCTATCATTGCAGTATGAGATAATAAACTTTTTTATGTCACTGTGAATCGACCGCACTCCAACGAATACCTCACAGAGGCAGCACCGTTTTTTCTGCTCGCCGGATTATTCCTTTGTAATAAACGGAGCGTTCGTGGAACCGGTAAAATCACTCAATTCGTGAATGCTGAAGTTATTTAAACCTTTGATGCCGTTTATCCCTATCGAGGTGATCCGTGATGGAAGATTTGACGCTCACAACAATCATTATACGACTGTCCCTCGCTTTCTTGGCTGGGCTTCTCGTTGGTTTAGAGCGGCAATTTCGTATGAAACCTCTTGGTTTTGGCACGTTCACCCTTGTTGCAGCCGGATCATGTGCATTCATGCTCGTTACGGAAGGGCTTATAGGTTCTGGGCAGAGCATTCCCATTGCGACGGGTGTTGTTACGGGAATCGGTTTCCTCGGTGCAGGGACGCTTATCAAAGAAGGCCCCTCCGTTGCAGGGTTCACGACCGCCGCAGCAATATGGCTTATTGGAGCAACGGGGGTGGCTTTTGGCGCGGGGTACTATGTGGTCGGTACGATAACGACGTCCCAGTGTCTTCTCGTGTTTTTAATTGATTATGTCTTCGAGAAACGTGGCTTTGGTGGACATTCAAGACGGCTTACTGTTTCATTTGACCAGCGATTAGCAGAGGCAACGTTATTGGCGGCACTTTCGAAATTCAAGCCGAAGATTGAGGGTTTAGAGATCTCTCAGACACGAAGAACTTTTACGTATGTCTTTCGGGTGAAAATCAATTTCCAAGCTCTTGAAGAACTGAGTACTCTGCTCAAGAGTTTAGAGGGGGTTACTAAAGTCCAAGTGGAGTAGTGCAGCGATCTCTAGTCAACAGCACTCTCTCACTTCCTGAGGAATTAACGCAAAGAAAGGTAGATATTCCATATCCCGGTTGCAATGAAATTAACCGCAATCGCACCCAATAACAGTCCCATAACCCGTGTTATCACTAACGAGCCGGTAACGCCCACGATATTGTTAATCTTACCGGCAAATCGGAAGATGAGATACGAGAGCATAAAGGTTAACAATATGGCTGCGATCACTAAGAGTTTCAACTCAAGCGTTTGTCCGGTCCGTATAACTACAATTACCGTTGTAATCGCACCGGGACCGGTTAAGAGAGGAGTGGCAATCGGAAATACCGCTATATCTTCTCGCTCCGCAGCATCCTCTATCTCCTCTTCAGTAACGCTTTCCCGTGACATTCGCGCATGCAACATGTTTAAAGCAACGAGGAAGAGTAACACACCGCCTGCAACGCGTAAGGAGTCTACGGTCACGCCAAACAGCCGCAAGATCAGCTCGCCCGCGAGTGCGAAAGTGATTGCTAATCCACAGGCGACGGTAATTGCGTGCTTGGCAATCTCTCTTCTTTCCGATGCACTCATACCACTGGTTAATGAGATGAACGTGATTATCCCACCAATGGGATTGACAATGATGAATATCGAGGTAAACGCGTAAATGAAAAAAGCGAGTGCTTCCATATGTTTATATCGTGCGGCTGTGGTATTTAACCTTACTTGTAAGAAGGAGAGCCACTTTTCTGTGTAAACAAACATCCTGTGGAGTAATCTCTCTAATTAAAGCGTCGTTTGAGCAAGGCACCTCATTCCTCGCGTAATAACACCTTTAAGACATTTAACGGGCCATACACCACGAGCCTATCGCCCTCTTCTATCGTTTCGTTCGTTTTCGGAATAGGTATCCAGGTCTTCTCACGTTCAATGCCTAGAACCATGAGCTCTTTCTCAGTTAATTTAGCTTCTGAAAGAGTATGGCCAATTAAAGGGGAGTCTTCTGTCATGATAGCTCTCACGAGCCCGTAGCCTTCGATGAGATGAAGGAGATCCTCAGTAGCTCCCTCTTCAAAGGTTGGTGATTTCACGAGTTTATCCTCTACAAAACTCTCCCATCTTCGTATAAAGCCCTTATGCGTTCCGATTCGGTAAATGAGATAAACTCCCAGAATGAGAAATAAAACATTGAGAGGAAGCTGAATTCCTTGGCTGGTAACAAGCGTGGACGTAGCGGCTATGATAACCGTAACGATCCCCGCGTTACCCAAGACCATGAGCCAACTGATAATCCTTCTCCGTACCGGGTGGTTAATCACGCTTTCAGCCTCTTTTGTGGTGAACCCGGTTCCTGTGAATGCGGATAGTGCTTGAAAACGTGCCTTTTGCTCGGGCAATCCCGTCATCATCAAGGCAATCGCGGCAGCCCTGACGACGAGAAAAGAGATAAAGATCACCAGTAACGTGGGCAGGAGAAAATAGACGCCATCCATGTTAACCACTCCTCACAGCCATTTTTTGCCTCACACCCTGACTGAAGAAATGAATAAATGCCATTTCAGCAGCACCAAAAAAGGTGTTTTGCTTCTATATATGCATATTGAACATAAGCTCAGTACTTCCGAAACCATAGGGTTCCGAACACCAGACCCTCAACTTAGTATCG
>CAYNTR010000022.1:0-25239 GCA_964400255.1 uncultured Halobacteria archaeon | reverse complement strand
GGGAAAAACCTTTGAAACGAGTCCCATACCTTTTATCAGCGTTATTTCTTTTGCCTGCTCACTAATTTCATTTTCTTTCGCTTCGTACGAACCGCCACTCACTGCGATACCCGCTGATTCCTGTCCTCGATGTTGCAACGCATAAAGGGCGTAAAAGATCGCCAACGCTGCGCTCCCTTGAGTCTGGGCAATGCCTACGACTCCACAACTTTCTATCTTGCTCACTGTTCCCCCTTCTATGTAAGTTATTAACTGTGCATTCTAAAGTCTTTGATAACCCTCTTAGGTGCTATTAAGAACGAGGGTCTTTACTGGCTGAACCTTTCGATAAACCTCCTGTGGTGCTCTTTTATCCCCACTTACCGTGAGGAGGTCATCTTCGATCGATATCCCAAAAAGCCGCTCGTTCTCCTTCAAATAGGGTAAAATGAGCTCCCAATCTTCTGCTGTAATGATCGAGAATTCCCCGCCATTTAACTGCCCCTCCTCCAGCTTACCATGCGGATCTCGTATATAAATGGCACCACCCGATGCGAGCGAAAACAAATTTGAACCAGGGAAAGGCGTAGCCTGGTCTACAAACCTGCCGTTCTCATCGAGTTCAAGCCCATTCACCACGACAAACCCGCCGCCGTTTAACGGATCTCCGGCCATGAACGATTCCGCCAAGTAATCGAGACAGGTCCCGTTTATCACTACACGAGGCTTTCCCACTGCGTTTATCAGCGGTCTGCCAGCTGTATTTCCCAGCACGTACGCTTCCCCTCCTTTTGCTCCGTACATGAAGGTCTGACCAACATCGCCAAAAACCACGAGTTTGCCATTCTTCAATATCTGCCCGAGCTGGTCCTGCCCGTCTCCATGTATGTACAGCTCGGCGCCATCCATCGAAGAGCCGAGATAATCGCCCGGACTATCATAAACGTCAAGTCGCACACCAGCTGTACGAGGACCTAATCCTGAACCAACGAAACGCTGACCGTGGGTATTATAAACGATAAACCGCTTCCAGCCCATTTTATGAGCTTTGACGATAAGCCGTGCAGCACTATTCTCTCCTTCGGGTAGAAACTCCGCCACATTGACAAGCAAAATATCTTCTCCTGCCTCCGGGGGTCTTAAACAGTCTTTATTCGACCAGATAATCACGTGATAACCGCCTGCATGGTTCGCATCGATTGGTGGCGAATCGTCAAATATTTGGCAAAGTGCTTCCTTTACAATCTGAAGTACTGAACTTCTCTTCTTGCCAACAGTATCGTATCTGCGGTCGCTGAGCAGTGTTAACCCTTCTATTACAGTTTTCTTTAGACGCTCATCTTCCTTTGCGTACCGCGTAAGTTCGGATACTGTCCATCGCAATTTGTTGCAATCCCATTTCCTAACACCATCTTCCAAGAACTCGAATAAACTGAGCGGGCTCTGCAATACCGCCTCTATCAGTTCTCGTTGCCTCTCACTATCGTGGAGTGGTGTAATCGGTTTGGTAAAATCACAGTGCCTCTGATACTGGGATGTTTCTACAAAATCACCGAATTTATTGGTGCATTCCAGACTCTTTCCCTCGTTTCCTCGTAACGCGAATATAAAGGCACCACCATCGGTATAACTGCCTCCGCGTGCATTCCAGTACTTGTCAGCAACCGTGGAGACTCGTTTATCCTCCTCCGCTAAACTCTTGAGTGTCGCATCGATCGCTTGCTTTTCCGACGCGATGAGCCCTATCTGCAGATCTTCGCCCTCGAGAAGGGCAAATACCTGCGGTCTTAGCATCGAGGTATCCGTTATTCCGATCAACTGTAGTAAATTCTCGTACGGCTCGTTTCGTGCAACGATGAAAAACCAGGGGCCGTCGGGAGACCCATGCAGGTGTACCGTCTGTATAGCCTGATATATCGCTTTTTTTTCAGGCGGTAACCTATCAAAGTCAAGCTCTGTTGTGGGCGCCATCGCCTCGATTATATACTCCAAGGGATAGGCATACTCCCGGTTTAACAGATCGAAAAGCATAACCGCTACCTCTGTATCGGTTAAGAACAATGGCTCCCTTCCGCGCTGTTCTAGGTATTCCACTATGGAATGGTAGTTAGCAAAATCACCGTTGTGAACGAACGCTTCATGCATACCGATAAATGGGTGAGCCCCACCAGGATGCCAGACTCTACCTCGCGTGGGATACCGCTGATGCGCAATCCAGATATGAGCCCTAAAGTCCTCAAGCTTATAGTATCGTACAATGCTCTCGGCATACCCAACGATCTTTAAGATCATCATGTTTCTCCCATGAGAGAGCACAAACGCCCGTTTCTCTCCGAACGCAGCGTAAAATTTCTTGTTGATGTTCACGCTATTTTGGTACATGAACTCGTCTTCGACCTTTCTTCGATCTTTATCGCCGAGTTTACGCTCTTTTATAAACGTATCAAGTACGTCCTCTTTTACCCGGAGAAAATATCGCCATACATCTGGTGGTTTTGTCTCCAACCCCTCTATCTCTCGATAGTCTGGAACAGCGGGGATTCGTTCTGAGTGGTCAACGTCCATAAAAGGCGTGATGAACTCCGCTTCTATCGCTTCTCGGGCTTCGGGGTCAAGCAAGGCTATCTGGAGTAGATAGTCATCTTCCAGTATTGACTTTGAGACGCCGAGGTCTTCGTGCGAGAGCCCAACTGCGGCGATACCACCGCCTTTACCGTTACCACGGTTATGCATCTGGAAGGCTGGTTTATAAATGTGCTTGCCCTTGACCGGAATGGTTGAAGCAAAACCAATGACACCACATCCACCTTCCGTCTCAGAACTATACCTCATATTCATAATTTCGTCTCCCCTTTCCCCTGATATAGTCTACATTGATCAAGCAATCGTATCTTCCAACCAGTTCCTTGATACTCCTCATTCCAAGTTTTTTAAGGATCTCGACGAACTCGCTCCTCCAGGCCGCGTACAAATTGATGAGGCGTTGTGCACCCCATTCCACATCAACCGCTTTTGAAAGCTCTGGATCAGTGGTTGCAATTCCGCGAGGACAGCCTCTCCCAGCTTCACAACTGCCGCAGCGCACGCAACCCAGTGCTACAAGCTCTGCGGTGCCGATAACAACGCCATCGGCACCTAGGGCAATTGCTTTTGCCGCGTCATAGGCTGTTCGTATACCTCCACTCGCGATAACTGTCATCTTATCTCGTATACCCTCTTCCGAAAGAAACTCATGCACTTTCGGTATTGCATACTCGATAGGCATGGCTATATTCTTCTTTGCAATCTCGGGTGCTGCTCCCGTGCCACCATAACTACCATCGAGATGGATAATATGTGCACCCGCATAATAGCTTCCCACTGCAACCATATCGACATCTCTTGCCGTTGATACTTTTACAGAGACTAAGGCATCGGGATTGATCTCTTTTATCCAATCAACGTGCTTTTTATGGTCTTCGATTGAATAGACGCTATGGAACGGAAATGGTGAGAAGAGACTGCTCCCACAAACTGCCTCTCGCATACCAGCAACTTCTGGTGTGACTTTATCGCCCAGTAAATGCCCGCCAAGACCGGGTTTTGCACCTTGCGCATATTTCAGTTCAACCATCTTTACTCGCTGAATGGTTTCTTCTGATACCCCGAAGAGTCCTGTTGCTACCTGCGTAATCATGCTGTCATCGTATTCGTGTAATGCATCGGGGTACCCTCCTTCTCCGGTACAGGTGAATGTCCCCCATGTCCTCGCCGCTTTTGCTCGTGCGAGCATTATTGAGAGACTGACCGATCCAAACGACATACCACCTCCATAGAACGGCACCTTGATTTTGATTTTTGTACCTTCCCGCTTATTGAGCTCTATCTCGGTACTTAGAGCCGCTCCTTCAATCTCATCTCTTCTGTACTCTTCTGGAAACTTAAAGAAGATGCGGTCGAAGCCTCCTTTGGAGTCCCCGATCTCGTACCTGAGTCCTTTAAGTGACATTCCCGTCTCCGCTTGTTTCCATGTACCGAGTATAAGATCACGAGTCCACCGGGAATCGCCAATAGCTCTATATGAAGAATTCTGGTCCAGCGAGAGCGCTTTTCTCGGGCAGTGATCAACGCAGTAAAAGGCCTTATCCTCACACGAAGGCCCGATACAGAGGTAATTCAAGGGCTTAGAGATCCTATTGTAACCCGTTTTTCTCTCATGTACGCCAACGGGACACACGGTCGCACATGTGCCACAGTTAATGCACATAGTGGTGTCTCGCTTTACCTCTATCTCACTGATCTCATTCGGAAATCGTGAAGGAACAAACTTAATTGATGGATTTGACATCATATTCCACCTCCTTTACGAAGACCGTTTTAAATGCCTCATTCTCAATATCTTCACGGAAAATAGCTCTCCCTAGTTCGCCACGGAGCCTTCTCACTTCTCTCAACCCCATGGCACCCAAGACTTCAAGGAGCTGGTTCCTCCATGCGCTGATCAGATTGATAATGCGTTGTGCGCCCCATCGTGGATCAATCTCTTCTAGCGCCCTTGGACAGGGTGCCTCATGACAGCATTCTTTACAATAGCTGCACTCAAGTGCAATAAGAAGCGGGAGATCAATGGCGGTTACATCCGCACCACAGAGTATTGCTTTCGCCACGTGTTCCGGCAGGGCGATACCACCACTGACCATAAGCGTAACGGTATCTCGGATGTTGAGCTCGACCAGATATCGGTGGACCTCCTGGATCATATCCTTGATAAAGCGTGGTTGAGAGAATGAGTCGATTTCCCTTCCATTGGTGTCTGCATACAGATGAATAACCTCGACACCACCGTACGCCAATTCCTCTACGATCCGTTCCACCTCATCCTGAAACGGAACTCGTACAGAAACAATTGTCTTGGATCTGGTTCGTTTTGCTTCCTTTACCTCATTGAGAACATCGCTGTTATACTCTACTTCAACCATTGTACATGTCTTAAGCAAATTCTCTGATAGCCGTGTGAGTAACGGCACAATATGTGTCCCATAAGTCATATTCAACCACTCGTCAGGATGCACAATCATAAGAGTACCGAGGTGAGAAGCAGCTCCTGCCACTGCTTCATATACCTGTTCATATCGTCCGAATGGGAGCACGTTGAAGATGATGGGGAGTGGAATACTTATTGACGGAGGCAGTGGTGTTGCGATGTTCCCGTGGCCATCAAATTTAATTACCGGTGCCTTTCTTCCGATATCCACCGAGGTGCTGATGTATTCTCGTCCATGAATCCCGTCCCTCGTCGGTCTCACAATCTCAGACATGTCGGTCCACATCGAATCGAACCCTTCACCTGAAAAGGGGCCGGTGTATCCGGCTCCAGAGACAGGAATCTTGCCGGTCTCTGCCTGATACCAGTTCTTGCTGATTATCTCGGGTGTCCAATAAGGATCGCCAAGGATGAGATAGTTTTTATTTTTTCGGATAGTCAACGCTTCTTTCGGGCATTCCTGGAGACAGCGGAAACATCCTTTACAGAGGTAATTAACCGGGTCCGCCATAAACCGTTGATCTTCATCCCCTCTTTGGTGGACACTATAGATGCACGCTGTAGCGCACCTTCCACAATTGATGCACTCTTTGCTCCGTTCTATCACGTACTTCCCTATAGGAAGGAATCGTGAGGGTGCCGGTGAGACTTCAATAGAATACTTTTGGGGCATAGACCCACCCCCAATAGTCTTCACTTGACTCTGTTGCTGAGATGAAATCCTGTATTACTTCTTTCGGTTTGCCAAAGCGAACCTCGAGTCGTTCCTCTAGCTCCGTCCACGCGGTGAGAAGGTCTAAGTCATTCTGACAGACCTCTCTGCACATCCCACAATGCGTGCACAAAAAGATCTTATCAGAATCAGCTTTGAGCACTTTTTCACCTTCGAGAAGTTTTTTTGCCAAATAGAGCTTATTCTTTGGGATTACCGTATCTTCATGCGTAACGATGTATGCAGGACAGTGGGTAGCACAGCTCCCGCACTTAACACACGAATATACGGTCTTCTCGAGCAATGATTCCTCGTTCTCGCGTCTGCTCAGGGTTTGCGGCAGAAGGAGAACCGGCGTCAGGAACCGCAACGTACGAATGAGAGCTTTGAAGACGAACGGATGAAACAGTATTCCGGGTACATTTGCCCATTTAGTCCTCACCGAAAAGAATTTGTTAGGGTTAAGAATGTTCCTGGGATCGACCTCGCTCTTATACGCCCTGTAAATCTGAAGGGTTTTGCGATCAAATTTATCGTGTATAAAGGGCGTATTCCAGATGCCAATACCGTAAGGAGCACCGCCAAACTTTATTCCGAGTCTTATCAGGAAGGGTATGAGACTGAGATGGGCGAGATATGCTTTCGGCTCTCTAACATCAGAAAGGTACGTTACCATTAGGAGTGCTTCGTTCGCGCCTAGTATATGCGCTTCTGCCTGTATTTCGACCCCGTATCGTTTTGCTATTCCTTTCACCTTATCGAGAAAAGGCACAGTGGTTTCAAGCGGCATGACCAACTCACACACTAATGGAGTTGGCTTTGCACTTTTCCCTTTCAGGGGAAAGAGTCTCTCATGCCAGAGGTAACGGGAGAGATACTCGTCTGCCGGGATACCTCGATTCTCCGAGAAGGTCAGAAATTTCTGATTATCATCGTCATTCTCAAATGCTACTAATACCGCATCTCGTTCCCAGTACAAATCCTCGCCAAGGATTTTGTTTACCGCATCAAGATGTGCAGCATCGACGTACTTTACATGATATGGCTTGATCTCTGCCTGTATCATGTCCTTTATGAACGATATGGCCGCCTCTGAACTTCCAAAGTATATCAACTGCGGTAGTGTTTTTTGGGGCTTCTTCTTCAGTTTCAGCGTTGCAGTAAGTAGTATACCGAACTGCCCCTCCGTACCGAAGAGATATGAAAACTCCTTCTCGCCTGAATGAATAGACCTGATCTCCCCTGATGGAGACAAAACCTCGACGGAGTCAATCTGATTCTTAAGATGCCCAAACTGAAAGCTTCCTATTCCGTAGCCACCCGTAGCAATCCAGCCGCCGACAGTCGAGAAAAAGCTTGATGGGTACGTTCTGAGTGAAAGATTCTCGTTCTTCAAAACTTCTTCAATCGCCGACCAGCTCACGCCCGCCTGGACTTTTATCGTCTCTTCTTCACGGTTCAACTCGTCAATCTGATTCAGATATGAGAAGTCAAGAACGATACCATTAACTGTGGGGATTACGCCACCCAATCCTGAAGAAGCAGAGCCCCTCGGAAACACTGCCATGTTTTCTTCATTCGCAAAACGAACGATCTTTTTCAGGGCTTCAACGCTCTTGGGTTGAATTATCAGTCTGGGCATCATATTAAAGAGCCGCTGTGCGAATGGAACCTCTCCGACATCCCTGCAGTAAAGCTCACGCTCAAAATCGCCTTCGATTATCTTTGCATCATCCCCAAGGAGACTTTTTAGTCCCCCCGTTACTACCTCGTTCGTACTTCTCATCCCGCTCACCGAGACACGCACTTAATCACAAAAATCGACTCAGAGCACCCCCAAATACTCTTTTAACTCCCATTCAGTCACGTGTATGCGATACCGGTCCCACTCTACCTTCTTTGAGGTAATGAAGTTGCTGAAGATGTGGTCGCCTAACGCTTTCCTCACCAGTTCACTCTGCTCTGCCAGTGCAATCGCCTCAATCAAACTTCCAGGCAGCGATGTTATCCCTTCCTTCGCCTTTTCCTCTTCGCCCATCTCATAGACATCCTTTTCCATGGGCTTCGGCAGCTCATACCTGTTTTTTATGCCTTCCAATCCCGCAGCGAGCATCACCGAAAAGGCCAGGTACGGATTGCATGCAGGATCTGGACTCCTGAATTCTACCCTTGTTGCCTTTTCTTTTCCTGGCTTATACATGGGCACCCGCACGAGTGTCGAGCGATTCCGACGCGCCCATGAGATGTAGACCGGTGCTTCGTATCCCGGTACCAACCGTTTGTACGAATTCACCCACTGACTGGTGATCGCCGTTATTTCCGGCGCGTGTCTGAGTAATCCAGCGATGTATCCCCTACAGAGCTCTGAAAGATTGTATTCGTCGTTCGAGTCGAAGAACGCGTTCTTATCCCCTTTAAATAGGGATTGATGCGTGTGCATTCCCGAGCCATTCACACCGAAGATAGGTTTTGGCATGAACGTGGCGTAATACCCATAGCGCTGTGCAACCTCCTTTACTGCGATCCGATAGGTCATCACTTGATCTGCCATTGTGAGCGCATCTTTGTACCTGAGGTCAATCTCGTGCTGCGACGGTGCGACTTCGTGGTGACTGTACTCCACTTCGATTCCCATCGCCTCGAGCGTTAAAATAGTGTCTCGCCGCAAGTCGCTTCCCGCATCCAGTGTTGTCAAGTCGAAGTATCCTCCCTGATCCAGCACCTGTGGGTTACCGTTTTCTCTGAAGTAAAAATACTCCAGCTCGGGACCAACGTAGAACGTCAGGCCTTTCTGATTCAACTGCTCCAAGTTCCTTTTCAAGATATACCGTGGATCACCCTCGTAAGGACTACCATCGGGCTGTAAGATATCACAGAACATCCTCGCCACCGCATTTTCCTTTGGTCGCCACGGGACAATCTGAAATGTAGCAGGATCTGGCTTTGCTAGCATATCACTCTCGTCAATCCGTGCAAAACCCTGTATCGAAGAGCCATCAAATCCCATACCCTCCTCGAAGGCACCTTCTATTTCTCGAGGTGTGATGGCAAAGCTCTTCAACTGTCCAAGAATGTCCGTGAACCATAGTCTCACGAACTTTACATTCTGCTTTTCTATCAATTCAAATACATCGTCCTTTTTCGATACTTTTTCCTCCTTTTCCATTTTTTATACTACCTCTAAATGATAATTCAAGTTACCATCTTTTTATTCTATTTGAGAAATCAACAGAGGAATTATGAAAAATTATGAATTCAATGTCTTTATTATTCCTCTTTTTAATGTACTGATATTAAACTATTATTTTAATTTTCTAGGCTAGTTGAGAACGAATCACAACAATTATGAAAAATTATGAATTGACTGTCTAGAAACTATTAGAATGTTCCAGTAAGCGTATGAGGACATGATATATTTAAATAATAGCATAAGATAGTAGTAATAAAATGCCAGCGCCAGAAAGAATTACGGTAGCGATGGATGAAGAGACCTTTAAGATGTTCAAGAAGATGCAGGAGGAGCTCGGAATATCACAAAGCGAACTCGTGCGTGAAGCGTTGAAGTTTTATAGCAAACATCGAACGCTCTTTGAATCCATAGAAGATAGAAAGGTGTATACCCATGCCGAGATGCTCAAGTTGGGAGAACATGTTATCATGGATATCGACCACTGGCTACTCTTCTTGAAGTTCATCGAATCGCATCCTGAGAAGGAGAAATTCTGGGAATTGAATAAGGCGGTATGTGAAGCACATGCAGAGCAGTTCAAACATAAATATTATCGCGTAGAAGCCGTGCTCAAACGACTCGAAGCGTGCAATTTCTTTATCGTAACGCAGGTCTCCAAAAACGAGTTTACCTTGGTTTTGAGTTCTGATGTGCTTAAGACCTTCGTTAAAACGCTTCTCGAAGAGACACTGTGTGGGATGGGCTTCGAGGTGGAGATAAAAGAGGATTTAGCAAAGTTGCGACTGAGAGTATTAGACGAACACCGAGAAAGGAAATAGAATCCGAAAAAGCACGAGATGATGGCAACGGGAAAAGCAGCTACAGAAAAGGGGAAAGACCGAGTAGTGGTCTTGGATTTCGGGGGTCAATACAGCCACCTTATCGTGCGGCGGTGTAGAGAATTAGGGGTCTATACGGAGCTTCTTCCGTATGATGTACCAATTGTGGAGCTGAAGCGAGGAACAGAACGAGCAAAAGGAGAGGGTAAGATTCACGGAGTGATCCTTTCTGGCAGTCCCTTTAGCGTGGACGAGCCCGGTAGTCCACACTGCAGTCCTGAGATTGTTGACTTGAACGTTCCCCTCCTCGGTATTTGTTATGGTGCACAGCTCATCGCGGCTATGATGGGTGGTGAGGTAACCACAGGGAAAAAGGGTGAATTTGGAAGAACAGAGCTTGTTTTTAACGATTCGGAGCTTTTTGAAGGGGTAGGTGAAACAGGAAGGCTAAACGTATGGATGTCGCACGGTGATGTGATAGAGCGTTTCGACGACGCGGCTATATTAGGCTCTGCTGCGAATTCTCCCGTCGCTGCATTTCGCATAAGAGGAAATATATATGGCGTGCAATTCCATCCTGAGGTGCATCACACGGATATGGGCGAGAAAATCCTGTGGAACTTTCTGTATACGATTTGTGGCTGCGAGCGAAATTGGACGATGGCATCCTTCATTGAAGATGCAATAACCGAGATAAGGAAAGAGGTTGGCGCTGAAGGAAGAGTGATCTGCGGACTCAGTGGTGGCATAGACTCCTCTACTACGGCGTTGCTTGTCAATAAAGCCATCGATGATCGACTCACATGCATTTTCGTTGACAATGGACTATTGCGGGAAGGAGAAAAGGAGGAGGTTATCAAGATATTCGAAAAGAACTTCAAGATGAGACTGGTGGTTGTGGATGCGAAGGCACGATTTCTGGAGCGTTTACGTGGCGTTACGGATGCAGAGGATAAAAGGAAAGCGATAGGCGAGCTGTTTATAACCATCTTTGAAGAAGAGGCGAAGAAGCTGGGTGACGTGGACTTCCTCGCGCAAGGCACGATTTATCCTGATAGAATAGAGAGTGCACGAGCGAGTTCCCGAAAGTCATCACGCATAAAATCGCATCACAACGTCGGTGCGCTGCCCGAGAAACTTGGTCTCAAACTGATCGAGCCCATCAAGGATCTTTATAAGGACGAGGTACGGGAGGTGGCGAAGGAACTCGGTATGCCATCGCAGATACTCAGCCAGCATCCGTTCCCCGGGCCTGGTCTCGCAGCGCGGATAATAGGGGAAGTTACTGAGGAGAAGCTGAGGATATGTCGAGAAGCATCGCAGATCGTGGAGGAGGAATTGGAGAAGAGCGGCTGGTACGACAAAGTCTGGCAAGCCTTTGCCATCGTTGGAGACGATATTGCCACCGGCGTGCTCGGCGATGCGAGAAAAGTGGGCAGAATCGTTACGATACGTGTGGTTGAATCAAAGGAGGCGATGACTGCGGACTTTGTGAAACTCCCATACGACGTGCTGGAGAGCATGAGTAACCGGATAACAAACGAAGTGAGGGGCGTGACCTGGGTAACCTATGCGATTTCCTCGAAGCCGCCCGCAACGATAGAGCCATGTTAAAAGGAATGGACGAGCTGTATGCTAAGGGGTTACGATCACTCCCTCCGTATCTATTTGCAGCGATAGACAGGAGGAAGCAAGAAGCGAGCAGGAAGGGAGTGGACATCATAGACTTAGGTATCGGTGATCCTGATTTGCCAACGCCGGCGCATATCGTTGAAGCACTGTACCGTGCGGCACAAAATCCCTCAAACCAGCGTTACCCCTCGTACGAAGGGATGCTTTCGTTCCGTGAAGCGGTAGCTACCTGGTATAAACGCACCAAGCAGGTTACCGTAGATGCGAAGGATGAAGTTTTGACATTGATCGGCTCAAAGGAGGGATTGGCGCATTCCGTATTCGCATTTTTAGATCCCGGTGACGTTGCGCTCGTGCCAGACCCGGCGTATCCGGTGTATCACAATGCGACAGTACTGGCGAATGCGATGCCACATTCAGTCCCGTTAACCGAAGCGAACGACTTCAAGCCTGACCTCGAGAGCATCGATAAGAATGTGGCGCGGAAAGCAAAAATCATGTTCTTGAATTACCCTAATAACCCTACAGCAGCGACCGTTGCCAAATCATTCTTTAAGGAAGTAGTGGATTTCGCGACCGACAACGATGTGATCGTTCTCCATGACAACCCGTACTCCGAGCTTGTATTTGACGGCTATGAATCGCCCAGTTTTATGGCTGTCAAAGGTGCAAAGGAGGTAGGGATCGAGTTTAACTCGCTTTCCAAGACGTATAATATGACGGGCTGGCGGATAGGCTTTGCCATAGGAAATGCTAATATATTAAACGGCATAAGGCTGGTGAAGACCAATATTGATTCGGGCGCCTTTCAGGCGATTCAAGAAGCGGGAATCGCGGCATTGAACGGTCCTCAGGACTGTGTCACGCAGAACGTTGCGGTTTATCGAGAACGGCGAGATATTCTGGTTGAAGGGTTGCAATCGGCAGGTATAGACGTGAAGAAGCCGAAAGCAACGTTCTATCTCTGGGCAAAGGTTCCTCATAATTACGGGTTCTCGTCATCCTCCTCTATCGTGTTCTCTCTGTTCTTATTGGAACAAGCAGGTGTCGTGGTAACACCCGGTGTGGGCTTTGGAAAGTACGGAGAGGGATTTGTCCGACTCGCTTTTTGTACGAGTGGCGAGCGGTTAACAGAAGCGTGTGAACGGATTAAAGAGCTGAACTTATAGTAGAATAGGAGTGAACGATGATGAAATTTGCATTCACCAAGATGCACGGCTGCGGTAACGATTTCATTCTGATTGACGACCGTGACGGTGGAATACCAGACGAGGCAAAAGCATCACTCGCGCAATCACTATGCCAACGAAAATTTTCGGTTGGCGCTGACGGCGTCTTGTACATCTCCAATCCCAGTTCAGATTCATATGACGTACGGATGCGCATTTTCAATCCCGACGGTTCAGAGGCAGAAATGTGCGGCAACGGTATGCGGTGTTTCGCCAAATACGTCTACGAGAAAGGGATCGTACGAAATAAACGCATCAACGTGGAGACATTAGCAGGACTGATCGTGCCAGAAGTTGAGGTTGACGGAAATGGAATTGTGACTTCTATCAGGGTGTTCATGGGGAATCCCGTGTTTGATACGATAAACGAGCTGTTTTTGGTGAATGATGAAGTAGGTGAAATTAACCTAACGTCGTTGAGTCTTGGCAATCCGCACGCTGTTGTAATTATAGACTCTTTTACAGGATTCGATTTGGATAAGGTTGGAAAAGCGATAGAATCGCATCATGCCTTTCCGAACCGGACGAACGTTGATTTCGTTAAACTCTTACAAGGATCAAAGAGCCGCACAAAGAAAATGAGCGAAATATACGTGAGGACGTACGAACGCGGCGTTGGGGAGACGTTATCGTGTGGAACCGGATCTATGGCTTCTGTGCTGACGCTTAATAAGCTTGGGTATGTTCATCTGAATGAGCCCGTTAGAGTGCATACGCTCGGCGGAGATTTGATCGTCGAGGTAAAGGAGGAAGGCGCGTACCTACAGGGTCCTGCGGAAAAAGTGTATGAGGGTGTGGTTGAGATGGGGATAGAGTAATCCACAAGGTTAAAAGATAACTTTTCTTATAGACTTGTTAACTGTTGATTTTTTGGTTATAAGTATGGGGCTTTTTGCAGCTCTAAAAAATTATTGATTCCACTTAAAACATTCTGATGCCCCCCTTTGATGCTTTTGATACTAGATAGTTAATAAACGCCGAACAAGAAGTCAACATAAACTTTGCATCTTCGATATCTAAGTTGGGTTGATCCATTAAAGAGTGTCGAATGCCGTCAGCCTCACTTGTATAGCTATATAATTTACTAAATCCTTCTTTTAAATCAGGATGTAACCCTACTGTTCTGTCACGCTCAAATCTATTTAAAGCTTTTCCTAGTGTTGTACTTCTATTTTCAGTTATGCGAATACAAAGAGCCTCAACCGCACTAATAGCTTCCTTAATAGAGTTCCGATAATCTGGATTTTTTCTATCTGCAAACAACTCTAATGCCCTATTTAAATGTGTTTGCACTTGAGATATCGGTACTTTTAAAGCTTCTTCTATCTCTAAAATTTCTTCTTCTGATGTTAGTTGAGTTATTATTCCCCCCACAAATCTGTATCCAGACAATTCCCGCTTAAGCATTTCATTACAAGTATTCATAAATTCTTCGTTTATTTTTCTACTAACTTGTGGATAATTGTGAGCGATAAACTCTATAAAGTCATATGCCTCGTACCAATAACAATTTAAAAAGTATTTCCTAATCAGTTGGCGGTTATTATGATAACTTGTATCAATGGTATCAATTGGCTTTTTAAAATAATCCCTCCAAATTTTTTGTAACAGAAAGTCAACATTATCCTCATCATTGATATAATCCTGCGTTATACCACTCAAATAGTACACAGATATTAAATTCCATAAGGTATTTCTTAAATCGTCATCCATCGAGTCTATTTGGATTTTGCTTTTGACAGGTATGATTCCTTTCCTCTGAGAAAATTTCATCTTTATTCACCTCATACTATGCATACCTTAGGAGCATCCACAAGACATATTCCTCATTATCTTTAATCCTGCTGATATTTCCCAATGCTTAAAATTATGGTGTCAACGTACATAAAAATTTTTCTTTTTAGGGGCTCCCTCTGATTTTGAGAATAATTTTGTGGGTAGTGGTGTAGGGGCCAATTTATCTCTAAATCCTCGCGGATTTACCCGTTTAAAGTTTTTCTACAGTTGGAGGAGGTGGAAAAACATTAATACCGGTCGAGCTAAATTTTCGCTGTTCAAAAATACCTTTCGCTTTTTCATCGCTCGCCCCGTATCACAAGTGAGGGGCGACCGACGATTTTGAGAATAATTAGGATTCAATTATTCTAAAATCAATCGTTCTATACGACGACCCCATAAAAGAGCGCGCTAACCCTCACTTTAATACTTGTTTAGACCGATAAAACTAGTAAAGTGCAATTGGGCTGATTTCCAGAGTATTTTCTTTATCATTCCAACTCACTACTTTACCCACACAGGTAATCTTAATTTTTTTATCTTTTTGGAAGGTACTTTTACCCGATTCACTCATAGGCACTTTAGAGCATATAATCTGAATTTTTGCCTCAATATCGTTTTTCAGAAGGTACTCGTTCAGAGGATGCACAAAAGAAAGTATGCACGACCCTTCCTTAATATCAACAATTAAAAACTCGGTTTGAATTGCAACATAACCAGAACTTTCGGATAATTTTTGTATCCCTTTTAATGCAAAATCATTCATTTTTTCGGAGACAAATTCCTTTTGAAGTGTCTCTAGCGGACTTTTTTCACCTAATTTTGTTTTTAACTGGCTAATTAAAGAATTTAACTCCTCAATTAGTTTTTTATCGTAATCAAACTCCTCCAAACCAAATAATACTTTATCATTATCGAAAAGGTATTGTTCCACTTTATTGTACATCGTTGCTAATGTCAGATTAACATCATAACTCTTTTTTGTCTCTTCCGCTCTATCCTTTTCATATCTTGCCGTGATTGGAGCGACTAATTTAGCGCAAATTCCTTTCTTAGTTTCTTTACTTTCCCGCGTCTCGATCTGTCTCAGTTCAGGTTCTCGAGACACCTGTGAATATAAATCTTTTATTTGGTTCTCATCAAGGTAGTAGAAAGTCTTAGGTCCCATCTTCAGAATCGCTTCTTTCTTACGATCCCCCGGAATTTTTTTGGGTGTCAACGGGGTCAAAATTTCATCCACCCTTTCTGATAATTGGTCCAAATATTGTCCTATTGCAGCTATGATCAGCATGCAGATGAGGAGGATAAAAATAATTATTGCTAATTGACCAGAAGATCCGAATTTACCGTAGACATAATTAGCAAAGATGGCTGCGCTGAGCAAAAAAAGAATGGCGATCATGAGCGTAATTATAGGCCTTTTAGAAATATTCGTGCTCATTGGTTTGACATCCTCTATGTTGTAAATGTTCTATTTTTTATCTCCTTATTTTTTCCTTTACGATAAACAGATATATATAACTTTTACATCAAAAAGATTGCAAGCTTACCTATTTTTTGGCTTTCTATTCGGCATCTTTCGCTATCCTCCTAAACACAAGTCTACCTACTCATCCATAACAACGGGGTGGAGGATCCAACGACCAGTAATCAAGTTATATCAACACTCCGTGCCAAGTGCTCGCGGATTTACCCGTTTAAAGTTTTTCTGCGGTTGGGGTTGATGACAAACTTTTCTTAAAAGTCCACCCTCACGTGAACCCCCTGCTCCTTCAAATACTGCTTGACTTCCCAAATACTGTACGCTTTATAGTGGAATATCGACGCCGCGAGCGCGGCCGACGCGTCCGTCGCTTCGAATACCTCCTTCATGTGTGTCGGCACTCCGCAGCCGCCTGAAGCGATTACCGGGATGTTTACGCGGTCACACGCCGCTGCGGTTAATTCCAGATCGAATCCGTCTTTGGTACCGTCCCGATCCATGCTCGTGAGCAGTATCTCTCCTGCCCCTCTCTCCTCAACTTCTATCGCCCATCGAAGTGCATCCACGCCTGCGAACTCCCTCCCACCGTAAAACGAGCATTCAAACCAGCATTTTCCTTCTTTTGTGTCGATGAGCACCCGACCCTCATCTGCTGCTTTGCTCGCGTCCTCCTCGGTTAGAACGCCCCGGCGCTTCGCGTCGATTGCTACCACGCACGCTTGACTGCCGAACTTTTGTGCGATCTTGTTCACTAAATTGTGATTCAGCAATGCCGCTGTGTTTATCGAGACTTTGTCCGCACCGGCATTGAACATTCGTCGCGCATCTTCCACACTACGAATGCCCCCGCCTACAGTAAGCGGTATAAATACGTTGCTCGCTGTCTTTTCGATCACGTGCGCCATCGTCTCTCGTCGTTCATGCGACGCTGTGATATCCAGAAATACAAGCTCGTCCGCACCTTGCTCATCGTATTCCTCTGCAAGCTCCCACGGGATGCCGGCATACGTTATGCGTTTGAACTCGATGCCCTTGACGACCCTGCCGTTCGGTACGCCCAAATCACAGTCCAAGCATGGGATGATCCGTTTTGTTAACATCTCATTTTCCTTTGCAGATCTCTGCGAAGTTACGTAAAAAGTGCAATCCTCTCGTCGATGACTTTTCAGGATGAAACTGAACGCCGTAGAGATTATCCTTTTGCACGACTGCTGCTAAATGCGTACCATATTTCACTGAGGCTATAATACGTTTATCATCACGGGGTACGCAATGATACGAATGCACGAAGTAGAAATAATCGTCTTCAGTAATACCGTCCAGCAGTTCTGAATGCTTCAGAATGTGAAGATCGTTCCACCCCATATGCGGCACTCTCACATGTTCGGGTAAACGAACGACATTGCCAGGTATCACGCCCAATCCTTTTTCTTTGCCTTCCTCGCTCTCGTCAAACAGGAGTTGCATTCCCACGCATATACCGAGGACTGGTATGCCAGATTCGATGCACGCGATGACTGGCTCTAAAAACGGTCTGAAATTGCGCACGCAGTCATCGAACGCGCCTACGCCCGGTACAATGATGCCACGAGCTTCTCGTAATTGCTCAATCTCATCTACCGTCACGAGCTGGGAACTATCGTACACGCGTCTCAGCCCGTTGTAAATACTGAACAGGTTGCCGATTCCATAGTCAATGATTGCGATCATTCCTGTTCTCTCTTAGTAACCCTCGAATTATTGATGGCGTTCTCTGTTCATTAAAGTAACCGGACTCCAAAATGACGTTGTTCCTCTCCCGAATTACTTTTCAATTTCTTAACGCGGACATCACTTCACCACAGATTCGCGGATCATGTTTAATACCACCGGGAACGGTTGGCGCTCTGAAAGCTCGGGCGGCAACCCCAAACTCTTCGCAAGTTTTCTTACTTCATGCTTGTTGAGCGTACTTAACGGCTCGATCACGGTAGGCCCATAATGTCGCGGATCAAGTATCCTTATCCCTACCTGCTCAAGTATGTCGTCTTGAATCTCGATACCTTCCTCTGTTTCAACTATATCCGCAGCTGTGGTTCCTCGTACTAGGTAACAAGCCTCCTCCTCTCGAATCACCCTTCCGAGGACCGTGTAAAAGGTATTTCGATACACCTTTCTCTGCTCTTGAGGCTCTGTCACACCTTTTAAAGCACCAGAAAACTCACGAGCTGCATCAACCAGCCTTATATTCATAGCACTGCCCTTAAAGAAGTTAATCACATTCTCTAACTCGCCTCTTCCCATCAACCCATCGTCGATTAAAACCGCTATCGTTCGATCGCCCACAGCTTCATGCGTAAGAACCGCAGAAACGGTAGAATAAACACCGCCTAGAACAGGTGTGACTGCTTTCCCCTCGTTCATTATTTTACGTAGATAACTCACTTGCTCTTCCCTAAATTTTTCTGGATGAAACATTTCTTTTCTTTTCACCTCCCTTCAGGTTTTATCTCCTCAGCCAAGCAAAATACCTTCTAAAAGGTTCTCCTCCACTTCATGCATCATGGGAATTCCGGTAACTTCGGACGCACGCTCACTGAGTGTTGCAAGATCGTTTCTGTCTATCAAATCCAGTTTGAATTTTCGGGTTCCTGCAAGTAACTGCTTGAGCCCCAGCCCTAATCGCTCGCTGAGATAGGTGTAGACGCCAACGGCTGACCACGGTATCTCACTCCCGAGTTTATGGCCGTATCTCGTCTTGAGTTCATCTGCGGCGATAAAGAATTTCTCCGGACTGTTACCATATTTGTTGGCAAAATCACGCGGTAACCTACCCCGAGCCGCGAGATCGGAGAAATAGCAAGCTTTCATCGCTGCCGTCAATGGTGATCGTGCCATGGTGATCGATTTCACAAACGGCGTGCCCCCATCGAAATTACTTAATGCGATCGCTTTGAAGATTTGCGCCTCGTTGACAAGCCCCCCCGCTATGCTTATATCTGGGACGTATCTTCCAGCTTGCTTCAATATCTGCGCGCATCGCAAGACCTGCGCCTCTAAATAAACGGTCGGCGTGCTCATCTCGTTCATCATCGGTACCGGACTCATGCCCGTACCCCCGCCAGCGCCGTCAAAGGTAATGTAATCCACATGTGCCTCCGACGCCACTTTTAGAGTCCACGCAACGTCCACTGGCCGATAAGCACCCGTTTTTATCGAAACATACTTCACGCCAATAGCACGGAGCCACTCGACATCGCCGAGGAAACCATTTTCTTTTGGGAATCCGACGCGGCTATGCCGCTCGAAAGTTTTGAAGAGGCCGTCGTTAAACGCCTCTTGGACTACTGCATCTTCAGGGTCGGGCAGCACGCAGTATCCTCTCTGCTTCAGATCCAACGCGCGCTCCAACGAGGATACACGTATTTCGCCACCAATTGCCTTTGCGCCTTGCCCCCATTTTCGCTCTATTATGCTTACGTCGAGCTTCGAGAGCACGTATTCGTCCACGCCGAACCTCTGATCCTCGACATTCGTCTGCACCGCGATCTCCCCGTATTTTCCGTCCCAGTACTCCTTAAACCGTTTGACCCTGCGTTCCATCTCGGGCGATTTCGTCACCTTACCATCGGTAAACACCGCATCCTTGTCAACGCCGCAGACGTTCTCCCCGACGATGAGGATAATGCCGGAGAGTGCCGCGCCGATGGCAAGCGCATCCCAGTTGTTCTTGCCCACGTCGGTAGAACCGAAGGCGCCGGTTGCCAGGGGTAGTTTTAGCGGGATCCCGCTCATACTCGATTCGATATTCACATTGTGGAACAACGCGACATCAGGATCAGGTTCTATCCCTTCGGCACCTCGCAGACGCGAGAGGATGTTAAAGTCTGACCAATCAAGCCCATAATTCTTGTTTGACGCTGCGGTACTCCAGCCGAACTGCTCAGCTTCCGGATATAATACCTCTCGACCTCTAAACGCCGACTTCCCTATCTCACACAATACAGTACACTCCTTCACACAGATCGGACACATGCCGCTCAATGTGTTCACATCTCGCCTTCGCACGGATGTTCCCGTGGTCGATCTTGCATTTGCATAGATATCTGGCATTTTACACGCCTCCTTCTCTTCGGTACAAAGTAAACGGGAACGGGTTTGTCAAGCACGCAGAACAGAGCTCCATTTGATCCAGCATCCTGCCATAATTTCTCGTTTTCTTTTTAAGCGCAAATCGTTCGATTTCGTTTATCGCAACAGAATCCAGCCGCCGCGTCTCTATTATCCCTGCGGAAGCTGAAGCAGCTACAAGCTCTTTTCCTACTTTCGTCCGAATGATTAACGTCGTCCACCCATCGGGCGAACCCACCGAGCCGGCTGAGATATCCGCGAGTTGTGAAGAGGCATCTTCGCAGATCTTGCAGGTATCCCTTGTGCACCGCTCGATCTCTTTAAGCGGAATGCTGACCTCTTTGTCCTTGGTTACTACGATGAACTTCCCCTTCGAGACAAAGAACCGCTCGACCGTCCTGATGTCTATACCCTCCCGTTCTGAGAGATACTGCACCAGCTCACGGTGCCAGAAGGCCTCGGTGCTAAAAACGCCGATCAAGAGCTTCACCCGGCCCAATTCCAAAGCGGGGTCGCGTAACCCTTGCAATCTTCTCACTGCCTCGATATTACAGCCGGTACCGACCATTGCGATGTTTTCATAGCCTCTGTCTATCGCCTCCCACACACCTGTGACCGAAGGGCACGCGGTGTATTTTGGCCCGCGACCGAGCAAAACTTCGTCGGGGGTGGTAGCGACGAACGGTTCGGCTTTCCACTCTTCCGTCCTCGTCGCGATAACTGCAGCATCGATAAAGCCGCTGCTCAACGCTTCGTAAAGGAGTGCAGTTACCACACCGCCATCCTTTCCCACGCCGCGGATGCTTTTAGACGTCGCACGTGCACTGATGATCTTCTCATAATAGCCAAGAATCCGCTTTTCAGGCGAGGAGGGGCAGGGACTAAAATCGCAGACACCATATTCCAGCCGTGGACATTCTTCTTCACATAATCGACACGCGGCGAACGAGCGCGGGCAGAAACTGAAACAGAACCCCTTTGACATGGTACCACCGCAGCCCTTCTCAACCACTACCTCGTCGTCCCGATACTTCTCAAAATCCGGTAGAAACGCGACACACGCACCACAATAGCAGCATACCGGGAATTCTCGCTCATTACCGTGTACCTGCCCTACTTCCCCCGTACTTCTCGTCAGTGACATAGCTCCTTACTTGTAGCTTGTGAAGGAGCATTTAAAGGGGTATTTGAGAAAAATTAAGCGAAATTAAGGGGTTTTCAGAAAAATTAAGAGGTATTCAGAAAAGTTCTCAAAAAGAGATGTATGCTATGACAAAAGTATTTAGTATGAGATGACAACACCAGAAAGAATCACGGTAGCGATGGATGAAGAGACCTTCAAGATGTTCAAGAAGGTGCAGGAGGAGCTCGGGATATCCCAAAGCGAGCTCATACGCGAGGCGTTGAGGTTTTACAGCAAATACCGCATGTTAATTGAGTCCATGGAGGATAAGAAGATGTACACCCATGCCGAGATGCTAACGGTTGGCGAGCATGTCATTGTCGATATCGATCATTGGTTGCTCTTCCTGCGGTTCATCGATACGCATCCCGAGAAGGAGAAGTTCTGGGAATTAAACAAACCGATATATGAGGCACATGCCGAGCTGTTCAAGCACAAATCGTATCGTGTCGTTGATGTACTCAAACGACTTGAAGCGTGCAATTACTTTACACTCAATCAAGTATCAAAAAATGATTATACTCTGATTATGAACTCAGATGTACTCAAGAAATTTATCAAGACGCTCCTTGAAGAGACCTTTCGTGGCATGGACTATAAGGTGGATATAAAGGAGGATTTCGCGAAACTGCGGGTAAGAGTTTTGCAGGAATGACGTCATTCACCGAAATCGCATTAATTGTAGAGAAACGATCCCAGGCCATATGTACTGTAGCGGACTCCTCTATCACGTCAGCAACAGACGACGAATGAGCATGGGCAGAAACGGAACCAGAAGCTCTTTGATATCGGGCCGCTTTTCTCAAATACTTCTCCAGTGTATTTTCTCCTGATACCGATGGTCAGCGACATTTATCCTTCTACGATATCACGGAAATATCGGTTAAACGAGGTTTTTGAGAATTTTTAAGCGAATTTGAGAACTTTTCAGAAGAAATAAGGGGTTTTCAGAAAATCCCTCAAAAAGTGTTATATGCCCTCCAAAAATTGGTTAATAAAAATGACAACACCGGAAAGAATCACGGTGGCTATGGATGAAGAAACGTCCAAGACGCTAAAAGAGGTTAAGGAGGGGTTAGGAGGGATATCCCAAAGCGAGCTCATACGTGAAGCGTTGAAATTTTATAACAAATATAGATTGTTAATCGAGTCCATAGGGGATAAGAAGATGTACACCCATGCCGAGATGCTTCGAGTTGGGGAACATATCATCGTCGACATCGATCATTGGATCCTCTTCCTGAAGTTTATTGAATCCCATCCCGAGAAGGAGAAGTTCTGGGAATTGAACAAGCCGATATATGAAGCGCATGCAGAGCAGTTCAAACACCAAATGTACAGTGTCGAGGATGTGCTCAGACGCCTCGAAGCGTGCAATTACTTTATCTTACATCAAGTCTCGAAAAATGACTACACACTCGTTTTGAGTACTGATGTGCTCAAGAAGTTCATGAAGACACTCCTTGAAGAGACCTTAGGTGGGATGGGTTTCAAAGTGAGTATAAAAGAAGATCTTACAAAACTGAGGGTGAAGGTTTTACAAGAACAACAAAAGGAAAAATGAAAGGGTTAATGGTCGTCTTCACTACCGATTTCTACTCGCCAATCGCATAGTCTAAAATATCTAAGCGCCAAAATCCGTCCTCCAATATCGGTTCGCTCTCAAGTATTCGTATCCGGTTTTTGAACAACGGGCCGTCAAGAACAAGTGTATGGAACTCGCCATATTCGCCACATACATCAATCGCACTATTAAAATCACGTAGCTGGGCTACAAATTCGTTGTCTATCTTCCGACCAAGCCACTCTTTACCCAATAAATCGGCTTGAGCAGTGACCACAATCGCCTCAAATCCGGAATCGATGAAGTCCGTTATGATCTGCCCGGAATCGCGGTTCCAGAGCGGCATGATCAACTCGATGCCCAAATCGCGGCACATTCGCTGCACTAAGTGCTCGTGCATGCCAATATGCCCGAATACCGCGCCTTCTATCCCCGCGCCGTTCTCGTTTAAATCGCGCACCACCTTCTTAAATTCCTCTTCGTACGATACAAAATCACGGTGAATGATCGGTATTCCCATCGCCTGTGATTGCGCGGCGAGCAAGTCGTGGTTCAGGTTATGGGGTGCGTGTTTCTTCAGATCTCTGAAATTCAAGAGATACGAGACGTTAAACCCGGCTAACAGTGCGGTATATAATGCGAAACACCCGTCTTTACCGCCCGTCCACGATACCACCACGTTTCCTTTACGCTTCTCGCTCGCTTCAACTACAGCACCATTCGTCGTTGCTAATTGCGCCATCTTCTATTTATTCACTCACTGCACGATCTTGAGTGTGGCCTCACCATTAAGCTATTTGAGAATTGTTCCTACAACTTCTGAAAAATAGTAAAACGGTTAAAGCCGCGAGAGGTTAGAGATAAAGCTGCTTAGCCCGACGTACGCTCAAAATCAGAGGGAGGCCCTCCTAAGAGGTTTTTGAAATAAAACTTACAAGAAGAGCGAAGCGGGCTTGAAAGATTCATAAAGAGAGGATTTGGGAGAGTCTAAATATTCTACTACCTCATCTACTGAGGAAAAGGGGATAGCTCCTTCGTTTAAGAACTCTCTGAACCCCTTATACGCGAGTTTATCGTCAGCTGATGGCCTTAATGCGAATACTTTTATTCCTTGTTGAATCGCGAAAGTTACTTGATGATATGTACCTTTACTTTGGCCGGCCTCTGCTACAATAAGACATTTAGATATACCACTAATTATTTTATTCCTCTTGACATACTTTACTGGCTTTACTTCAGTAAAGGAGGATCCAGAACTTAACAGGGCACCATGGTGAGATATATCCTCTGCAAGTCTCTCATTAGTTGAAGGTGTAATTTTTATAATATTGGGAATAACGGCTATCGTGTTCCCACCTCCATCTAATGCTCCGCAATGAGCTTCTGTATCTATGCCTAAAGCTAATCCTGCAACAATTGTGTAGCCCCTTTCTGCCAAATATTTGGCTATTTCTCTTGCTTTTCGTCTACCATAATAAGAAGCATTTCTAGCTCCAACGATTGCTACACAGTTATCAAAATTTAATAAAGTTCCTTTGTGATAAAGAACCAACGGAGGAAATTTCTCTCTTTTTTTAAAATTTGCAGGATATGAATCGTCAATATATTTTATGACTCGGATACCCGACTGGTCAAGTTCTATTTTATTTCTTCGATATTCTTCGATATTTGTACTTTTTTTGATGCGATCCAAATCATTTTTCAATTCTAGAGCTAACAATTCCCCAAACACCGAAACATATTCTTTAAAAGTCATTTCAAATAGTTTTCTAATGTCATTTTCAATTTTATCCAAAATGATGGGGATAGCTAGTTTATGATAACTTTCCTCCTCGAAATCGTTGATTGCCATCCAGTATTCAACATCTGAGGCTTCTTTGTTATTCTGCCAATGTGTAAGTTTAAGATTCTTCATCTGTATCTTCTATTTCCTCTAGGTATCCGCAGAATAATAAATGTTCATGCCGTGTATCACGACCAATTGCAAGGCCAACGACTTTATTTGCACCTTTCTCCTTTAGGGCTATTGCTGAATTAAGCATAGTAGTTCCTGTAGTAACTATATCATCAACGAGTAAGATATTTTTTCCATCTACTCTTTCTCTACATCCAATTTTTCCTTTGACATTCTCAATTCGGGCCTCCCTATTAAGTCCAACTTGGGGTGGATAGTCCTCTTTCTTATATAATATATTTTTAGCGGGAATTCCTATACGTTGGTGTAGCTCCTTGGTAATTTCAAACATGTGGTTATAATCTGTTCTCTCTCCTCTTGGAGCAGGAATCAATATGTCCATAGAATTCAACCGTGGATACTTATGTTTAATGACATATTCAAGAACTTCAGCTAAATTATTGACATATGATGGGTCATTTTTGCAATTTATTATTTCATCATTAATCAAAACACTGGACTTAACCTTAGGTACATAAATAGTCGCAGCATAAATTCGGGAAAGGTTTATTTTATCTACCTGGGATTTACCGGTGATGTCCTAATTTTCATGGCTCACTTTGAACATCAATAGTTCCTTCCATCT
>CAYNTR010000021.1:0-25588 GCA_964400255.1 uncultured Halobacteria archaeon | reverse complement strand
CCCCAGTACCTCTGGAGGAAAGGAGTGGTAACGTGAATTGCGGGACGGCCTCGAGTTTTATCAAAATAATCTATTTCAGCAGGTCCTAAAGCATATAAATAAGGCCACACAGGAGGCACGGAATACGAATAATGTACCGCTGTTTTCCCGTCTTTCAAATCTTTGTTCCAGATTATTGTCTTGGTATCATCTTCCACGAGAACCGTAACGGCATCTGTTGCTGCAATATCAAACTCAGCGGGCACAAACTCTTTTAGTGTTATTGAGCGCGCATCAGTAAAGCTTTCTATATCTATCGTAACCTCAAACCAGTTCTGTCGTGTGGGGTCTATCTTGCTCTGGGCTGTTCGTATGATCTCAAACTCATAGCTTTGCTGGACTGAAAAGGTGGTCTCAAAAGAGACTTTACTACCTTCGATGGAAGCCGTCACATCGATGGTATGATTGCCCTCTACCTCCGTCAGGTACTCGGTAGTATAGAGCCCGCATTCATCTCCCGGTAAAATAGTTCCACCGCATGTGCAATAATCCGTTGTCTCGTTATAGGGATTGTTAACGGTCATGGAGATATCAGCATCACAGACCGAGTGGCCCTCTTCGTCCAGGACGACGATGATGAACTCTGCGATTTCGCCTAGCTTGTAAATGCTCTTTTTCGTGTTTAAAGAGACCAAACCCCACGGGAATTCTTTTTTAACAACGTAAACTTGCCCGTCTTTTACCAGCTTCCCACTCTTTCTATAAACCTTCGAGGCAGTTGTCGGCGTATCTATCGTTATCGTTGGATCTGTTGTATCCTTTACCACCGAATTATTCTGATATGAAATGCCATAATTAGACGCATTATCATACATCCCCACTGACACGTTGTACAATCCATCCGCAGCCGTTGAATTGAGATAGAAGCTCTCATTCGCAACCTGATCGGTTCCACCAACCGGATAATTAACGGTTGTCGTGTTGATAGTTGCAGTGCTGTTGTATACTCTGACCGTGTAATTTGCTGGATTCAGTTCGGTATAGGTGAAGTTCACGTAGTTCTTCAAGAGTGTCCCGTTAAGAAGCGAATCGGAGACATTCACGGTTATCGAGATACTCTTGTTCTCACTCACATTGAGTGAAGAGAAGCGCCAGGTTCTATTCGCCGTTCCCGATTCAGGGCTCGGCGATGCCGAATAGTAGCTGACGTTTGCATCGTAGGTCTCATTTACGGTTACGTTGGTTGCATAGGCATTTCCCGTATTGTTGACCCGGATGGTGTACGTGAGCTGACCGCCAGCCTGGACCGGATCGGGGCTGTCCACTTTTACTATGGATAAGATTGGATAAACGGAAATGGTAAGGTTACCTCCTGGATAATTATCATTGTAACCCCATGAATTTACTTTGTTATCCAATATTATGGGTACAAGATTGGTTGTTCCCATAGAATTTACATGAAATTTATAGATTACGTAATTATCGATGCCGGTGCTCGGAAAATCTCCGCTGATGTACACATTGTAATACTTACCTAAAGAAGCTCCGGTTTCGCCGTCATACACATTAACCGTAATATTAAACAGTTGCAAAACATGCGCATTGTATTCCAATGGAAAACTTATATGTTCTATAGCTCTGGTAGAGTTACACCACGCATAAACCTCAAAATCTTTTCCCAGCTCATAAGAGGTATGTCCGACTATTATTGCTGTATTCTTTCCTTCCTCCCAAAATTTATGAACAGTGAGAGTCTGGCTTACATTTGGTGCATTTGAATTATCTGAGGTCACGTTTAGTCTGTATGACCTAGTTTGATCCCCTGCGCTGTTACTTCTCACGATCGTAACAACAAAGAAGACATCTTTGCATTCACCCGCCGGTATTGTTCCGAGATCCTTTACCGTTACCTCTGATGGGTGAAGATCAATGTAAGCGTTATAGGAGGTTCAGTTAAAGTTTACGGTAACATTCGTCGCGTTAGACGCGCCGATATTACATATCCTCGCTTGTATGAGGGATTGGTTGGGTCCTTCTTCCGCAGGTTTGTTATTATCTATTCCTATTATATCCCACGATCTTATTTCAACCGTTAAATTAGTTTGACTCTGTCCATTCACAGGTTCTGACATAATTACGGCAGAAAATGTCACTATTGCCAACAGTAACAACGTTATTCCGATTATAGTAACAAATCTTTTCTTTATATGGAAAGAAGCAGGATCTTTATTGTTTATATCTGCACCCATTTTGTCCCCATCTCTTCTTCGTTTTTTATCTTCTCGGCTAAGTTTGCACTGTAGCTGGCGGTTTTACCATGCTCAAAGAACACTCCAAGCTTGGCAAGAACAGTAATCGCCATCATACACCTCCTCTTTCTCTTCTCAAACAATATAAATATATCTTAGCAACATTATCTAATCTAAGCAATTTGTTACGTTTAATACCGTCAGATTTCCGTAGGAAAATCAGATTTAGGGTTATAAGCTGATCTTCCTTGCTTATCTCATATAAGAAGAAGGCAGGCGCTCTCATGCACGGAAGCAACAAAGCGGAAGGAAGGGTTCCAAACGCCCTTATAAACGAAAAAAGCCCGTATTTACTTCAGCATGCGTATAATCCCGTCAACTGGTACCCGTGGGGGAAAGAGGCGTTGAAACGTGCGAAAGAAGTGGGCAAACCAATATTTCTCAGTATCGGCTATGCGACCTGCCACTGGTGTCATGTGATGGCACGAGAATCTTTCGAAAACCCGCAGACCGCGAGAATCCTGAACGAGAACTTTGTCTGCATCAAAGTGGATCGTGAGGAAAGACCAGATCTGGACGAGCTCTACATGAAAGCTGTCCAGATGATGGCAGGCACGGGTGGCTGGCCCTTATCGGTCTTCCTTACGCCGGACTTGAAGCCCTTCTACGGCGGCACATACTTCCCACTAGAACCACGACATGGCTTACCTGCCTTCAACGATCTTCTCCGAACGATTATAAGCTTTTGGCGCGATAAGCGAGAGGAGATCGAGCATAATTCGGAGCAGATTACACAGCTTGTACGTAAGGCGTACGAGCATAAGCCGCAAGCGGGAGCTGAGGAACTTTCAGTCGATCTTCTTGATAATGCGTATGAGCAACTCGTGCTTCAATTTGATTCGAACTATGGTGGATTTGGTGCCGATGTAGCTGCGTGGTCCGTGAAGAGGCCGAAATTCCCCTTGCCCACTTATCTTTTGTTCCTCCTCCGATACTATCATCGGACACAGGAGCAGTCCGCATTAAAGATGGTGATCACGACTCTGTATGCAATGGCGCAGGGTGGCATTTTCGACCAGCTGGGCGGCGGGTTTCATCGCTATTCGACCGATATTCACTGGTTGGTTCCGCATTTCGAAAAGATGCTCTACGATAATGCGCTCTTGGCTCGGGCATATACCGAGGCGTATCAGGTGACACAAGATCCGTTCTTTGCGCGAATTGCGAACCAGACGCTCGATTGGGTGCTGCGAGAGATGACCGATCCCAATGGCGGGTTTTACTCCGCTGTGGACGCGGACAGCGAGGGTATGGAAGGCGCCTTTTATGTCTGGGATCCCACGGAGATTAAATCGATTCTAGGAGAAGAGCAGGGCGAAGCGCTCTGTCGCTACTACGGAGTGACACCGCAAGGGAACTTCGAACAGAATAAAAGTGTATTGCATATCACTCAACCAACCGAGGAACTCATTGAAAAGCATACGCTTCGTACAAGTAAACGAAAACTTCTTGATGCACGGAGCAAACGGATACGACCTGTGACTGACGACAAAATTATTACCGGCTGGAATGGCCTTATGATATCAGCGTTCGCAATAGGCTATCAGACGTATCTTGACGAGCGCTTTCTTGACGCGGCAACCTCTGCAGCTCAGTTTATCATCTCAAATCTCAGGAAAAATGGGCAGGTATTGAGACGATACCGTGACGGTGACGCTTCGATTCTCGGCACGCTGCAAGATTATGCCTGTCTTATCGCGGCATTCATCGATCTCTATGAAGCCAGTTTTGATTCTCGCTGGTTACGTGAAGCGATCCAGTTGAACGATAGCATGATAAAACTGTTCTGGGATGAAGCGGATGGTGGATTCGTCTTCAACCGTCCAGACGAAACAGCGCTTTCTGTATCCATAAAGGATGCTTATGATGGGCCAATTCCCTCGGGTAACTCGATTGCCGCACAGAACCTCCATCGACTCGCAGCACTCACCGGTGATGAGAAATTTCAAACTCGTGCGAAAGACATTTTTCGCACCTTCCACGAGTTATTAGAACAAAATCCGTTAGAGCACACCCATATGCTTTCTGCTCTCGATTTTTACCTCAGCAGTCCTCTGCACATTGTATTAACCAGTCAAACGAAAGAAGAAGTGCAGCCATTTGTCGCTGAGATTGGCCAGCATTTTCTCCCGACTAAAGTTTTGGTTTACTCGCAGGCAGGCATTCGTGACGATGAGTTTTCGGGTTTGCTATCATTGATCGAAGACAAGGTACCCCTTGAGGGCAAGCCAACCGTGTACATCTGTGAAAACTACACGTGTAAAGCTCCGATCACTACCCTAGAAGATTTAAGACGAGCACTATCTCGTCATAAGTAGGTGCGGTTCGAGGAAAATAGGAATGCGTGCAGTACGGCTAGAGTGCGCCGGATTGCGGATTCGGTCCACTTTGGAATAAATAATTTTCTTGTGGTTCCAACGCTTTGATGTCGGTTCCGAATCGTAGCGACGGAAATAAGGATTACTGAGTTACTGTTACCGTAATACCCCATCGATCTCCGCGCCGCAATGGGGGCATTTCGCATCGGTTATGGTATCCTCAAGGACTTGAAAACCATATCGTCGTATGACCAACGTACCACACTTATAACAGTAGGTACTCTCACCACCCGCACCGGGGACATTGCCCTCATACACGTATCGCAGGCCTACCTCCAACCCAATCTCCCGTGCTCTATGGAGGGAGCTCACCGGTGTCCGAGGCAGATCAGTGAGCTTATAGGTGGGATGAAACTGCGAGATATGCCAGGGTATGTCATCGCCAACGCTCTTGATGAATTCCGCGATCCCTCTAAAATCATCATCGGTATCATTCAGCGTCGGTATGACCAACGTCGTCACTTCAACCCAAATCCCTAAACGCTTATACAACTCAATTGCATCGAGAACTGGTTGGAGGTGCGCTCCACAATTGGTGTGATACAGCTCCTCCGAGAACCCTTTGAGGTCAACGTTGATCGCATTCAAATACGGCGTGATGGTACGAATAGCCTCCTCTGACGTGTACCCATTTGAGACAAAGACGTTGCAGATCCCTTCTTTATGCGCCAGCTTTGCGATATCATAGGCGTACTCGAAGTAGATGGTCGGCTCGGTGTACGTATACGCAATACTGCGACAATTATGGCGCTTTGCGTCTGCAACGATCTCCTCTGGCGGTGTATCTTCCCCTATTATCCGCTTCTGGTCTTTTGGCATCTGGGAAATATCGTAGTTCTGGCAGTTCCTACACCTCAAGTTACAACCAACGGTCGCAATCGAATATGCCGTGGACCCGGGATAAAAATGAAAGAGCGGTTTCTTCTCTATCGGGTCGATCGCATGTGCAATGACCTTTCCATAGACCAGGCTGTAAAGGATGCCGTCCCTGTTTTCTCGCACGCTGCATATACCTCGTTTCGAGTCGTTGATCTTGCAGTTATGCGGACAGAGATGACATCGAACGGCGTTCTCTTCCAGCTTCTCGTAGAATAGTGCTTCCTTCAATTTGTCGTCAAACTGCTCTTGTAACATGCGGAGCCTCCCGTTCACGCACACGTCTCTTTTAGTTAAAAATCGGCAATACCACTTTATATAACCCTTACATCAGCTCTCTACGTTTCAACGCACAGGCGTTACGCACGTAGCGGGTAGCGCACTCGGTGCAGATCTGGTGTGCAAATCCTCTGTTTTCTTTCGTATATTCTATCTCCTCGCTCCCGCACAGGCTGCACGTCTTATGCTTTCCTTTCACTTTCGCTTTTACGCTCTCGTCAGATGATAGCGCGCTTATCGTGGTGATTAATCGCTCGCCGATAATCCACGAAAATGGGAATGATACCGTATCTTCTTCTGGCATAGCACCGTGCGTGTGGTTCAATTCTCTGACGTTTTGTTCAGCAGATTGCGGGATCTTAAGGGTGGCATCAAACGATTCTGGATCCTGCGAACTCTCGTGGATGTTCGGGGCTGTATCTGGTATCTTGACGTATGCGCTCAGGTCCGTTTGTTTGGTACTTGTGCTCATTCGTTCTCCTTATTGGCCACATGCCAGGACTCGCAGAGAAGCAAGAACTCCGCCAAAGCTCTTTGGTACTCATCTTTGCCGTATTCTATCCATTCAAATGCGCCGGTGGGTTTATCTAATCGTACGATGCCCATACCGTCGATTATCTTACCGGTTCGTTCTTCATAGCCGGTTCGATATGCGGCGATTTGCAGTGAATAATCAGGATAAACCGCTTTCGAGGTCTTTATGTCGATGAGGTATAATTCGTCATTAATATAGCCGACGAGGTCTATTGTTCCACCGTATCCCTTATCGCTCCAGATCATTCGTTCATTAGCAACCAGCTCAAAACCACTCGCGCACTGCCATTGTTGGAATGCGGAGAACGGCTTTGCGATTTCTTCACAGTAAAGCGTGTCGAGTGGCTCATCATTGAGATAACAGTCGATGAGGCGATGTGTCTTTGTGCCTATGTTTGTAGCGTGGGCGGCAATTTCTTTCCAATTCGGCGTTCGATTCTTCCACGCTTCCACCTGTGGGTTTGGAATTGACCGCATGATGGTGGTCACACTGGGGAGAATACCGATCGGGGTTCGATAAAAATGACCATTTGAACGCTCGATTAGCTCTATCTCATTCATCCGTCCAGTTCTCCTTCCGTGCCGGCTTCAGCTGCACTCAGAACGTTATATTCCATCAGCAATGGAACATTTAAATAACTTTGTGTTTTATGCTCAAGGAGCTTCTGGTCTATAACGCACTAGTACGTTCATTCACTGAAGCAAGTCAATAATTTCGGACAATTGAGCAATCGTCCTCGCCTCAGCAACCGTTGCATTTTCGGTTACGCTCGGTGAGGCTTGATGATTAAAGTAAAAATCCACAATCTTAGAGTCTGCGTCTAATCTCTCCCGCTGAATCCGTATTGGGCACAGTCCTGCGGCATACGCTCCTTGAACATCCTCTAAAGAGTCACCGACATAAATTACCTCATGCGGTTGGAGGTCGGTCTGCTGGAGCGCTACCTGAAAGATATGCGGATCAGGCTTTTTGACGCCCACCTCACCGGAAATAACTACGGCATCGAAGAATTCCGAAAGACCGAGTTCTGAGAGGAGCGCATAGATATAGGGTGGGTGATCGAAATTAGAAATCAGCGCAAGAGTCTTCGTTGACTTCAGTGCCTGGAGCACGGGCAGGGCTTTGGGATCCACTGATATATACCGCTGCCATGCGTTAACAATCGCACCTGCGGTATTTTGCAGTTCTTTAATCCCCAATTCCACCCCTAACTCCTCACCAAGGGCCTTAATGCGGCGTTCAAGGACGGTAAGTTGATGATCGTGCGGGGGCTCCGGTTTCTGAAAAAAGTCGTGGCACTGCACGAGAAATGAATCTTTGGACAGAGACAGGCCATACTCCTGCAGGCATTTATAAAACGCTCCTTGCCAATCTGACCAGGCAGTGGCTATATCGCCGTACATTAAGAGCGTTCCGTAAAGGTCAAAAAAGACACCTTGAATATGCATCGGCCTCCTCACTCACTTCCTCGTGGCATAGCAGCTCCGCGTATACTAAAGCGTATCCTGAGCTGAACTCTACGGAGCGCAGCAATGAGCGCACAATCCTGTTTAAACACGTAGATCTCAAATTACGCGTACTTCGTAGAGCGTCGCAGATCTCCCTTATCCTTTTGTTTTCAATGTTATCTCGATCGACGAGACGTTCGCTGTATCCCCTTCTGCTCCTTTGATCTGCTCTGTTCCTATTTTTATGTCTTTCACTTCTACTCCGGGCATGAATTTATTGCGCACGATCTCTGCGGTATCCACTGCCCGTGAGATTGCTCTCCCTCGTGCCTTTATCACTATCTCGTCAGAGCCGCTGTTGATCTGCGTCACTACCGCTAGCACGTAACTCATCACAGCCTTATTCCCGATATAGATCACATTGTCTTCTGGCATTTTTGCATCAGTAAATTGTATTATATGACAAGGAGTTATTTAAAGGTAGTAGAATCACTTCATTCATCTGCTCGACGTTCGGTTTTCCAGTAATCTGTATCTCTATTTGGGTCGACATTGACCCTGAGCTCTGGGGGGTAGGGCTCCAAAAAAGTTTGTTTTTCCAGATAAGTGTCCTCAAACCGTGCAACGTAGGATTTAAGAAGTATAATGAGACTCCGAAAACTGATTTTATTGCGCTTGTATTCCTCGATTGCCGCATCAAAAAGAGCGTGTTCCTTTTCGGAAAGGGTTCCAGAGAAATGACGATACATCTGCCGGACTGCAGAGAGAGACCTTTGAGGTAAAACGTGGATGGAGTGCAAACATTCGCTTCAAGACCCTGAAATAGTCATCTAGAATCGGTGCGATCGCCTTTTTTCAGTTCGAATAATCCTGTTAAGCTCATTGAGATATTCCGTGCTGTAAGAGAGGAATAAAAAGTGATTGTTTTCGTGGAACTCAACCAGCGCATCGAGCGATCGCTCGTTTTTTGTTTGCCTAAAATCAGCAAACGTGAAGAGTTTAACCAGAAAATCATGTCTAATCGTTTCATTTCGTAACCGGTCATCTTCTTCCATTGGATAGCCCGGGAATCGTTCAAGGATTTGATCAGCAAAGAAGCCGCTGCTCTTTTCAATCACCGGCGACTTTTCTATGCCTGAATAGACCTTTATGCCACGAAGCCCGATGGTTGGCGATTTTGATTTGAAGATAAATCCATCGACGTCGGGGATTGTATTGATAAAATTGGTGGTGAACGCATTCATTCTCTCGGTGATGTCCTCGTTCGTTTTGGGCTGAATGAGCCGCTTTTTACCCTCAATTTTGACGATTCTAATAGGATCTCGCGGAACGCCGAGTCCAATGGCGACTTCAGGGCACACCTTGATGTACTCAACAAACGGCTCGAGATCCCGAACGATCTTGCAGGGAATGACTTTGCCGTCGTATCGGACGTTCTCAAATTCAAGGCATGCACTGACCACCACAACGGGTCTCGGAAATTCATTCATATTTCTTTAGTGTACGAGAGGTAGTCTTAACGGGCCTTTGTAGTTCTTCAGTCCCGTCCCCTAATCGGTGACCTCAGCTCCTCTCGATAGCAGGGATATCGGGATTCTGAGCTGAAAGAGGATATGAATGTTCAGGTTGTTCGATTAGTCCTCGACTTCCTCGAATTCATCTTTGCCCGCGCCGCATTCAGGGCACACCCACTCGTCAGGCAGCTCTTCAAAGGGCGTTCCCGGTTCTATCCCGGCCTCGGGATCACCAGTTTCGGGATCGTACACGTATTCGCAGACGAGGCATTTGTATTTTTTCATTTTCACTTCACCCTATGTTCATTCTTTTCGTGCGGTTATATAGGTTGAGGTCTGGTTGGTTGACGGATTACGTGAGACGGTTTGTGATTTGGAAGGAGCTTTTACAGCGTATCTGAATAAACTCTCACATAGCCGTTTCTCGTTCAAATATCCCTTAAAACTGTTTTTTTCTTTAACAAGCTCATTTGTAAATGCTACTTCGAGGTCCAATTCGCAATACCACTATGATTTCGCCGTCAAGATCGAAGATGACGCGGTAATCGCCAATTCTAAAGCGGTAAGTTCCTATTTTAGTATGAATCAATTTTCTGGCGTTTCTGAGAGGGTCTTCAGTGTATTCTTTGAGTTTCAGTGCGATTCTACGTTGCATTCCCGTATCGATGGTTTCCAGGTCCTTCACTGCTCTCTGAGTGAAGACGATCTTAAACATCAAAGAGTGCCTCAATCGTTTTCATTCTGCCGGCTTTATAATCGTTTCTGGCTTCTTCGATAGAGCGAAGATACTCATCACTTGAAAGTGCCACAACGTCTTCGAGTACGTCTTCCATGGCACTCTTGACGGTATCAGAAATTAACGATTGCAATTCGCCAACCGTGAGATCCTTCACTTTCGTTTCCATACGTAAATCCCTCTATGTACACTATTCGATTTGAGGAGTTAATAAACGTTACCCTTGTCACTCATCACTTTTCACCTGCACTCTTCATCACCTCAAAATCCTCTTTCGGTATCGGTCGCATAGCCTTGCCCCCCAGATGCCCACTTCTTTTCGCAGGGTTATATAGGTTGAGGTCTGGAGTGGCTTTTTCGGCCACGAGATCGTCAGTTTTTGAGGGTTAGGGACATCATCATTCATGTTATTATGTGGGCAGCGCCAATTTTCTATACCAGTCGATATGAGCGTAGTTCCGACGTTTCATGAGCGAAGCCATTTGTGGTTTCTCGTGGTCGTGGTGCTGATAGGGTGTGTAGTAGCAGTTCTAACGTTTTGGATGGAGTCGTACCGAGTGGGGTATTCAGAACATTGGCAGGTGGGGCTTGCAATGCTCGTCATCGCAGTAATCTCCTATGTAAAATGGCGCGGCAGTCCCGATGACGATGTGTATGCAGTCCTGTTTTGGGTGACCTTTGTGATAGGACTGACGGCGATTGTGATTGATGCTCGTGATATACTCGCGTATTTCAGAGGGCTGTAAGTGAACTCGAAGCAGAGAGCGCTCTTAGACGAGGGAGGGCTCCATGACATCTTATCATGGGGCAAGCCGGTTGACATTGAGGTGATGAAGGACGGCTTGCTGTTGATCTCTGACGACAAAGCGGGTAGGATTTATCGGGTGAGTTATGAAAAGCGAACTGTTTTAGAAATTAAACAGATTGGAATATTCCTCCATTCGCCTCTTCATTCGTCTTTTAAGGTTATAGAGTTGGAGGTGGGTTAAGTAATCACCTCGCGCTTCTCTTCACTTATCTATCACTAATTTTACCCTGCAACTTTGCTTGATGAAGGACAGCAATACTCTCTCCTTGTTCCGCTAATAAATCAACCAGAAAGACGAAGCGTTTAAGTGTTTTTGGATTTTGTTTGATGAACTGTTCTTGTTTTGACCACGAATCATAAAGAAGCTCAGCGAGTAAACTAGATATTCTAGTTCTTTCAAAAAATTTTTTAGGATTCTCTACCTTTGAAATACAATTATAAAGCCAATTAATTCCATATTCGGGAATTAGAGCGAACCCAATCGTTTTGAGAAGTCTTACTAAACTTGAAAAACACTCTGGGTTATCTCCAACAGTATCGCACCATCGACCGATGAAAACTATCATTTTCTTTAGTAGTGCCCATTCTTGAACTTTCCATGTTACTATGCCTTGAGGATCAGCGAATATTATTAGCCCTAAAATATTCCTTGTCTCTTCATTTAGATAATATCCTTTGGTTTTGCATTTATCTAAGGACAACACTTTATCTCCTACGTTAAACCAGATTTCAACAAACCTATCCTCGAGTTCAGGTTGAGGACCAACTAAGAGAAGTCCTCGTAAGAATCTTTCCATCATTGATGGTGCTTTTTCCCAGTTATTCACTATGGGCTCATACAATTTAGGTTCTACAACGTTTTTAGGCAATCTTAACACAGCATTGGCAATAATGGGGAAGAAACGCTGATTCCACTCATTATAAGCCCACATATATTGTTTGTCCTCTTTCTCAAATTGGATGTACACATTTAGTGTGAAAAGCAGAAGTTCTTCCAAAAAATCAACTAGTTTGTTTGATGATGGTATCGATATTATTTGATTGTTAAATGGCAGACAATAAAGAACCGACTGGAGATAGCGAGTATCTATTTCACTATGTGAACAACTTTTTATGGATTTTGGATAATATTGAACGAAAATGGAAAGTCCTATCTTCTTTGCACGCTCGGTTAACTTTTTTATATTTCCAAAATCTCTCCAATCTACACTTACTCTAGTTTGTTCATTTAAATACCAAAATTTCTGATCAAGGGCTTTCTTACGCGAATATTTGATGGCTGCATTGATACATTTCCATATGATTCTTTGATCTATCGCCCATAGTTCATTAAGTCCTTTAAACAAGTAATCTCGGACTTCATTATTCTTATGAGAACTTAATGGGAGTATTGCTTTTCGAATCCTCTTATCCTTTGGATATTTTGTGAAGAAAATTGGTAAAGCACGAGCTGCGGATCGCCTGTAACCCATCGAAAACAGTGTGACATCATCATGATATTCCGCAGGTGGTTCGGGACGTTCAGCAGCAATTAGTAGTTGTTCTCTGCACAATGATACATAATTGTTCTTTTCAACCCATTGCCACTGGTGAAGCACCAAAGCTGCTGCAAAGGCAGCAATAGCCCATGCTCTTTGTTCTGAATCTTCGATAAAGTTCTTGGGTTTGTATGACGGATCGTCTTGGCGAACTAAGTCTTGAGCATATTGCATCGCAGACTCGATAGTGAAAGCTTGACCAACTTCACCATCATTCAAAAGATTCATTGACCAACCTTGGAACCTGTAAAGCTTATTTTTCGCTTCTAAAAGTTTTAATTCATCTTCTTGTTCTTTTTCTAATTCTGCCTGGAGCTTAAATTGGATTCCAATACGCCCTTCAACCCCCGTTTCGACAACCTCATAATTTTCCCGTTCAGCTTGCGCGGCCCAAATTTTGCAAGTTTCGACTCTTTCTTTAATTAAATTATTATTTTTCTTCTCGTCTTCAAAAAAGAAGGGAGGATTATCCGGAAAAGAACGCATAGCCTCTTGGAGACGCTCACGATCTCTTTCAGAACTCGATAACAAAATAGGAAGAACGAAACTGCGAATATCAAGTTTTCGATGAGATTGCTTGGAAAGTTTAAGCAGAATTTTATAATCTGCATTATTGTAAGCAAATGAAAACATATTAACAGAACTTTCTGCTGTCATATCCTGGGTGAATCGGTAAACATCCATTATCCAAAAGGCAGGATTTTCGAGGATAGGTATAATTACTTTGGGGCATAACTTCCAATTCGTTAGTGCCACAGATGAGCACACACCAACTACGGCTGCAGATTTTGTACCTTGTAAAACTTTTTCAAACAGCTCTCGAGAATCGATTTCACTCTTTATTTGTTGGTTCATCCAATATTCAAGAGCCATCAAAGCACACGTAACAGTAGCTGGTGCAACACTGGGGAATCTATACCAGTTATATACATGTTCATCACCCCAAACTTCTATGTCACTATTCTGAAGTTTAATCGTCTGTTGGATTGCTTTTCTGCAACTTTCTAATTCTTCTCTCAATTTCCAGCATCTGGTTGCATGGTTTGTAACTCTGTGGACAAGTTCCAAACCTTCGTCCGCGTGCAATCTCAGTAAACCAAGAAAAGGTCCTTTCAAATAAGTTGGAGGGTGCCAGCTAGTAAAAGTTATTCCCAAATCTATAAATAAATGATGATAACTTCCAAATCTGTCAGGTTTTATTTCCTCACATAATATCGCCTCTATGATATTCACAGCAGTTTTTGGGAGATATTTGCAGAGTGGCATCCATCCTTCTTCAAGAATAAGCTCTTCAAACCCATAGTTTCCATCCTTTTTGCCCCTTAACGCCTTTTGCTTAACGAAATCATCGACTGGATCCGGAAGACAATCAGCCGCCCAGAGAACAGATTTCACGAGATTTTTTCGCACTTGTTCCGCCCCTTCGTATTTCAAGGAACTCTTCAGATCTCTCCTCAGAAATCTTTTATTCAGAAGATTAAGACACAATTCCGCAATATTTTTTCGAAATAATTGGTCCCCCGCGGTTTTTGTCATCCATTTTTCTGCGATATAGGAAAATTCAAGTATCATGTTATCACTGAGTTTATCCGAGTTTTGAAGTATCAATTGAATAACCGGAATCCATTGATTCCAAATTGGTATCGTCATATACGCGAGATATTTTTCAAGCTCTGCTGGGGGTAGGTCTCCAAATAGCTTATAAGCAGTTGGGTCAGGTTGAACGCAGATTGTCCTTAATGCTTTCAAAAAATTACCTAGCAAAATCCCATCATTTGCAAATAAATTAGACTGTATTTCAGATAATGTTCCTGATAATAGAGGAGAAAAGAGTGGTGAAGTCAATGCAATTTGATACCAACGCGGTGAAAGATTGCTTTCACTTTCGAGCATGGTCAAAAGATCTAACCAGGCACTTGGTGATTGCTCAACCTCTAAAATTCTAGAAGCAAATAATCGAAAGGCCCTTATTAAGCGGCACGATTCGTCTTTCTCGATTAAAAATTTTGAAATATCACCTTTATGATGTTCTATAAGAAATACTAATGTCCAATCCTTATAGACATCATGAGAGAATCTGATATTATTATTCTCCCTATTTAAAATTCTATCTGAAACTAATCCAGAAACAGCCTCAAGATCTATGTTGTCACTCACAGATACATAATTGTCATCGATTAACGATTCATCAGCAATATGGATGAGCAATTGCTCCCGTTTATCGGGGTTGCCTATCCCTGGTCTTACTCCTTCAGCTAATCTAACTACTTCTTTCCAAAACCAATCAAGAAGCCAGGCTTCAGTTAGTAATGGAGGAACCTTTTCAGGAGGTAATGAAATATCTGGAAGGGTCAATATATCCAATATTAATGGTCTAGAAAGAAATTCTTTCAAACGACCTTGTGAAGCAAGCTCTTTTAGCTTTGGTAGTTGAGTTACTACTTCTTTAACCTCTTCACTGTCTAGTAATCCCACTTCGACAATTTTTAAGGTATTATCAGCGATGTGTTTCCGTGTTTCTAGATGTATTAAAATATTTTTAGCTTCTAGTTTTCTACTTGTAAAAACAATCTTCCAACAATAATCCTTATGTCCACCCTTAGCTAAAGCAGATTCATTGTAGCTTCGAATTGCGATAATTAAGTCGTTCAAAACACGTTTTCTATCTTCATCTATGGCTCTTTCCAATCCATCTATTAAGATGCATCGTAGAGGTGCGGTTCCAACGGCAGATAAAATATTCTGAAAATCATTCTGAATGTGTATATTGTGCAAAAATTCTCTAATGATGCTCCATAAAGCCTTTCTGCAGAAAGTACAATAATCTCTCCTTAGGATCGTAATCGGTCTGCCAGTAATTTAAGCAAGACCGATTTACCAACCATAGGTTCGCCAGATATAACAACGATATCATAGTCCTTTATGCTTTCTTCTATTTGATTAAATATTTCAACGCGTGGAAGATGAACTTTGTCACCAATAGTCTCGCGAATAGACCTTAATACGGTATCTGAATGATTTCTTAGATGATTTAGATTAGGAATAAAATTTGGCAGATCTTTAAGAGCACAAGTACTAGGTATCTTTCCTCTCAGGGTATCTGCATCAATTGAACCCGCCGAGCGAGCATATTCAGCAACAATAGAGGTTAGAGAGCCAAAAAGAAACCTAGATTGTCCTTCATTCCTATCCTTAATTTGGTCAAGTAAGCGATTCCAACAGTGAACCGAATCACTACTGCCGGCATTTTCTATGTCAAAATGGATAACCACAAGACATCTTAAAAAGCGCCACAATTCATCATCTGTTACATCGCTTCCTTTAGATGCCGTGAGGAGATTTCTGATATTCTTAAGATATTCTTGTTTTTCCTTAGAAGAGAATGTGGTAAGCGATACCTTCCGTAAAAACTCGGCTGAATCTTTAGATGTCCTTGCCCAATCTAAAAGGGGTTGAAAATGTTTATCAAGGTTAGTCTGATATATGCCAATCCCTATTCCTAACCTGTCAACATTTTGATTAAATTGCCATCCTAAAGAACTATTAAAAGTTTTCCAGCAATCCTCAATCACGCGTGCAAATGTTGTATTCGAAACTGAATCTGAAAAAGTCAAATTATGTTTGACTTGTAATGCGAGTTTTCTTTCTTTATCTCCGTCTGTGCTTGTTATAACAATATCATCAAGTAAACATTCAGACCATCGCTGTTGGAATTTCACTTCTTTAATGATACCCCAGTCCAATCCTCGCGGTATCTCGCCAGCTAGGAGAGAGACAAGATACCGTGTACCAACCAACTGCTCGAAGGTAACTCCACCCCCGCCAGTTGAGAATGGGTTTGATAAACCAGTATTTGCTGCATCATCGCTCATTTTTATTCTCTATTGTATTTTTCTTCATTATCTTATTTTCACACATCCACTTCAGCTTCTTCCCTCGCCACCTCTTCCAAAATTTTCAACGCTAACCGCTTGCATACCTCCTCTATTTCAGGTTCTAAGTAGCCGGTTTTAGTGAGAAAAGTGGTTACCTCATCAACGATCTTCTGTGTATTCGCTCTTTTTCGTGCTTCGTTCAGCGGCTTCTCTCCTTGTAGTTTTATGCCACCTTCTTTCCAGCCCTCGGCGAAGTACCAATCCTTGAACCACCGGCAGCCGCTTTTCCACAGTAAAAAGCCGATAGGCGTTGCAGCGGGCGGCACGCCGGACAGCAACGCACGTGCGGTGATTTTATGGTCCAGATACGCAACCGAGATGTGCCCGCCCGGTGGTATGAGCTCAGCAAGCAATTGGAACAGTGCTTCACCTCTTGGGTCCAGTTCATCGTCAGAAATCGGTAAATACTCAATTTCCAGCCAGGGTCTGATATATGTACTGCCGAGGTAATACAGCCCGCTCACGACTGTATGCCCGTTAGCGAGTAAGCTAAACGAGAACACGCCGGCAAAGGCCCCTTTCTTCACGTCCTTTAGCTGTAAGGTGTAATCACCCAGTTTTCTGCCGTCCAATCTGTAAAGTGGATTGTCTTTCTGTTCCATGATTCATCAAAATCGCTTGGGATCAGTCTCTATATCCACGATAGCCGGTTTCTTTACTTCTATCGCTTGCACCAACGCAGCCTCTAATTCCACGGGCTTGTGCACCGTGAATCCACAGCCGCCGCATGAAACGGCGTAATCGGCGAAATTCGGATTCTCGAGTTCTGTAGCGAACTTTGGATAACCCTCAATCCGCTGTTCTAAGCTGATCATCGCCAGCTCGTTGTTGTTCAAGATGACCACGATGATAGCGAGGTCGTGCTCGATTGCGGTTAAGAACTCGCCCATCACCTGTGCAAAGCCGCCGTCGCCGGTGATGCATACCACCTGCTTCTCGGGCGCTGCGAGCTTCGCGGCAATTGCAGCAGGCAGGCCAAATCCCATGGTAGCCAAATAGCCGGACATCAGCAGCCTCTGCTGGGTCATCCTAAAGTTTCGGCCGAACCAGAAGCTATTGTCGCCAACGTCAATGGTGATAATCGCCGTTGGGTCGACGGTCTCTTGCAGCACTTTCATGATGAACGGGGCTCGTAAGGGTGAAGCCTCAGCATCTGCCTCTTTATCGAGCTGAGCGTACCATTTCTCCTTCTCCTGCCTTATTTCAGTTAGCAGCTGCTGATTTGTTCGGTGTTTTACCTTTGCCAGTAACTGCTCGATCACCACGCCGCACTCACCCAGGATCGGGACTTCAATCGGGAACTCCTTGGCAAGATTCAGGGGATCGATATCCACTTGAATCGTTCGTTTCTGCGGTATATTCGTCTTCTCAGAGAACGAAGACTCGAGAACCAGGAGTAAATCGGCTTCTCTAACAAAGCGGCGTGCCATAGGGGTGCCGACATCGCCGAGCGCGCCAAGCGCAAGTTCGTGATTCTCCGGCACCACGCCTTTTGCACGATACGTCGTTGCGACCGGTGCGTGTATTCGTTTGGCCAGCTCGAGGATTTTCGCTCCGTAATCGCGCGCACCCCAGCCTGCGATAATCACCGGCTGCGCTGCTTCGTCTATTAGCCGCACTGCGCGCTCTATGAGCTCAGTGTTTACGATACGGAAATCAGGAATGCGTCCCTCCATTGGTTCGATACGTGCGTCGAGCACTTCTTTCTGGACGTCATTTGGAATAGCGAGGTGCGCAACGCCGCGGTCAACTAATGCGTGCTTCAAAGCTAACGTGACGAGTTCAATGGTTTGTTCCTTCGAATTGATGGTCTTGTTGAAGATGCAGAATGAATTGAAGAGAGCGTCTTGATCAATCTCTTGAAAGCTTCCTGGGCCAATATACTGCAGCTTCACCTGACCGGTAAGCGCTAACACCGGAGCGCGATCCATCTTCGCATCATAGAGCCCGGTAATCAAATTGGTCGCACCGGGTCCCGCAATCGTTAGGCACACGCCCACCTTGCCGGTCAGCTTGGCGTAGGCTGACGCCATCAGTGCGGCAGCTTCCTCGTGCCGCACCTTGATGAACCGTATCGTATCGTGCTTCCGTATTGCATCCACCACACCCAGGCACGTCGTGCCCGGGAGCCCGAAAACGTAGTTCACATCCCACGCCGCGAGTTGATCCACAAGTACTTCTGAGACAGTCTTTTCTTGCATACTTGTATGTACGCTACAGCATACTTAAGCTTTTCGCAAATGTGAAAATGCCTTCTCAATATCTCTCGTATTCTGATTGTGGTTAATATAACACGTTTTATTCTATTCCTCCACACCAACCACCGTCATGTACAACACGCTCTCCTCGACACCGTCAACGCCGATTAACGCGTTTACCTCCTCATCGTAGAGCGCGGCGATCTGGCAGCTGCCGAGATTCAGTGCCACCGCCGCTAACGCCACGTTCTGTGCGATATGTCCGGCATCCAAGTAGACGTAGCGGTATGCGCGCTGCTTGTATTTCCACTTTGACCGTTCGAACATCGCAGTCCAGATGAAGACCACGTTCGCTTGATACGCCATTTCTTGATCGAGAGCAGCTTGTGCGACCTGAAGCCGAAAATCGCCCACTTTCAACTGCTCGAGTTCGTGCCGGTCCACTGCATAGTGATAAATACCGGATTCAACTTCCGTTACCGTATTAACCACGAGATACGTCTCGACCGGATACAATGCGCCGGCTGATGGCGCGGTTCTAAAATCAAACCCTCGAAGGACTTTGGTAATTCCTTGTGCCGCCCAGAGCAGTTGCGACAGATCCGCTTTAGTTATCTGCTCGACTTTGAAGTGCCGAACACTCCTTCGGCGTTGCAAAACATCCCACAGCGGTGCTCCACCGTCACGTTGCGGCGGATCGAGCTGAATCTTTGGTGCCAAGGGATATCGCTTATAGGTCTCGGGTTTATGCGCCCAATCCAGAAACCCACCAGGAAGACGTCCTCGATGGTACTTCACTTCCTGCTGAAACCTGTCTCCAATTCCCTTATTCTTACTTTCCCCTTCCATGTTAGGCACCTCTCCGTTACGATCCGGAGTCAATCGTACTCGTTAATTTCCCGCGCTAACCGCCTATGCGGATGTTAATCTCACGGAATAGTATGTCCCTGTCTACCACTTCAAACGGTATGCACGTTTGTTTGTTATCACAGATTTTTCTGAAGTCATCCTCACTTGCTCGTAAGAGCAATCGCGTATTTGGGATCGTTATATACACGCACTTCCCCGCCTCACTTCTTCTCAAGAGCACTTTATCTCCCACGTTCACGGTCTCTTTCCCTCCCTCCTTCTTTATTTGAGTTGGGGTAACAAAAAGGTTAAACTGATCTCTCGCAAAGCAGAAGGGTATTTCCCGTTTTTTATTCGTTTGAAAATACGTATACCAGCGGAAACTTCCTCGATAGAATCCAAAAAGAGAAAAAATGAAGGGCCATGGGTTTAGGTGCCTTCTCAGGCAGTTTCAACCAATGGCTCGTATGTGATGCTAAACCAAAGTTACATCTCAGGTGTGATGAGCTCACTCTGTATGAAATCTTCGTAGGCCTCGGGATTCATGCCCTCACCGCACTTCGGGCACCAATAGGCTCCTGATTTCCCCAGATAATCACCGCGGCTATCCAGTGTTTTAAAGGAAAAACCCAAGCCCTTTTTCCCACATTTCTCACAAAATCCTTCTGTTTCCGTAGCAAACATTTCAAATTGGCCAAGCTTCTTACGATACTCGACCTTTTCGCCCGGCATTCTCTTCCAATCAGATGGGAATTTCCCGCCTTCTGCACCCATTTTACGCTTCACCTCAAGTCGAACATTGGTTCGGGAGACATATAAAAGTATAACATTCCTTCGTGGGAAGAGGGTACCGAAAAAAAATCGCAACTTTTTTATGCACTGAAATAGTTTAACTTATAATACAGCAAGGTGTTTCTCACATGGCTTTCGTTCCGCCGCAACATACCATCGAAAGAATCGCTGCTCAAAATAAATGCCCCTATTTTGTCCTAGCACCCTCGGGGGAGCCTACATGTGCAGCAAGCGATGTTTTGGGAGAATACTTACCGGGTATGCAGCCTGCGGGCTTAGGTGATACCTGTCTCGACGTTGCGGGAAATTGGTTTGATTGTGCCTATTTTAAAAGAGCAAAACTCCTCTAGAGGGCATAAACTGCCCTCGCGCCGCGCAATATTTTTCTAATCATAAAAGAGATCACATACCGATGAAGACCTCAGATTCCGCGTGCGCTTCCAACGAGTGGTTTCAGTGTGCGGAAGCGATCGTCGAAATAAAGGGCGATCGCGTGTACAAGCGGAGGATAGAGAAGCGATATCGGGTAACGGAAATAGACGAGCGGCTCAGGAAAGAACGAACGAAGAGCGAAGCAAAATTGATTTCGGAAGCGAGGCGAAAAGGCGTGCCCACTCCCATCATCTACGATGTGAACGAGTACGTATTGGTGATGGAGAAGATAGAAGGAGAACTCGCGCGCGAGGTGATTACCGAAGCTATCAGCGAGCGAATCGGCGAGTTCGTCGGCATCTTACACAAAAACGGGATCATTCATAGCGATTTAACCACGTCCAATATCATTGTCGGAGCAGATAACCGCATCTACTTTATCGATTTTGGATTATCCTTCATCGATTCGAGTACCGAGGCGCGCGGTGTCGATGTCCATGTCTTTTTACAGAGTCTTAAAGGCACGCACGAATCGTACGAGCAATTAAAAGAGTCATTTATAACAGGCTACACGCGTACGTTTCCACAGGCATCGCAAGTAGTCAAGAGAGCAGAGGAAATCGAGCGCAGGGGACGGTATGTGGCGCGATAATCCGTATGCAATGAAGTGGAGGCATCCTAAGAATTTGCAGGACATTCAGGGAACTCCCTAAACACCCGTCATTAATGTTCCCAAAATTCTTCTACCGTTAAACCCGAATCCTGTAATTACCTGCTCTGAGTTCACAATGTGAATGACAAGAAAAACAACATTGGATTCCAGCTATCTGGCTTTGCCATTAGAACCGCTATGGTTAGGAGGGTTGATAAGGGGGTCTGGCCCCTTATTGTTTCTTTGGGCACGCTTTCTTTACCAGAAAAATTGAATTACCGCACTCCCTTTCTTATCGGCTCCAGCACCTCATTGAGCGATCTTACGGCGTTGGGCTTCAAATCAGACGGATGTAACGTTCCCTGTACATAATCGCGTTCAAGCTCCTCATAGTTCTCATAATGGACATCACCACCGTATTTTGCACTCCGTTCTATCGTTACTTCACCGCGACGGTCAGGACTCGGAAATATCGCATGCTTATAGATTTGCAGTATTGGATTGCCTTCCACAATGTTGGGTGGACAAAACGCACTCATGAGTTTCTGTTCAACGCTTTCCGCAGGCTCGTCCACCGCGATATAATTCCCTTTGGATGAGGACATCTTCTCACCGTCTAAACCGATTAAGAGCGGGGTATGAATACAGATAGGAGCAGTAAAGCCCAGTTTCGGGAGGTTATCCCGGGCAAGCATGTGGATCTTCCGTTGATCAATGCCACCGACTGCGATATCGACATTGAGGTACGCGATATCTATCACTTGCATCAAGGGATAGATCGCTTGTGAGACCTTCCGATCTTCTTTACTACGTGAGACTTCATCCATGCTCCTCCTCGCTCGCTTTTCCGTCGTTATCGTCGCAAGTCGGAGCACGTACATCATGTAGTCCTCTTCCATCTGATAAGCGGAGCCGTAAATGAACTCCGTCTCGTCGCTCAGTCCCGATGCGGCAAAACAGCGCTTGTTGTACTCCGCAATCTCGCTGATGAGCTCAAAATTCCCTTTCTCGTTGAGATATGCATGGAGATCAGCAAGCAGTACGATAATATGCACACCGAGGCGCTGCAGCTCCCGTAACGTGTTTAAGAACGGCAAATGACCGATGTGCACATTGCCACTCGGCTCGATGCCGACATACGCTCGTGGTTGTCGTTCTGATTTCGATGCCAACCGCTCTGCTAATTCCTCACGTGTTATGATCTCCTCGACGAACGCCTCTAAAATCTTCAGTGATTCACCCTCTGCCATGCTCCTTCCATCCCCGTACGCTTATAACTACCAGAGATTAAAAAGGTTCATTCATTCTTTTGCAATGCTGCGATGAGTTAGAGCTAAAACGGAGAATGCGATTCCACTAAATCTCAGGGCTCCTCGCATCTCGCCGCACAGCTTTCTCTAAGAGGTTTCCTCCCTCTATCCTTCTCTCATGTGCGGGTTTGATTTGTGTTAACCGAAAAGCTTATTTGAAATTAGACCATATGTACCGTAATTCCTCGTTTCATCAGGGAAGAGGAAAGGCAGAGGAAGGTAGAAGGAGGTAAAAAAATGCCTTTTAGGAAAACGGTAGCAGTAATGCTATTGGTAGCAGTCCTGTGTCCGATGATCTCAGATGCTCAAATGGGCGGTCACCTGGGACCCTGGGGCCCAATGGGGCCAATGGGACCAATGGAATGGTATCAGCATGGAATGAGACTGCGGCATGGCAGTGGCATGTATGGTCTTGGTTTTATGCACAGTGAGGGCAATTGGCTGGGCGAATATGTGAACTTCGGGATCGGTGTTGATGGCTCCGTGATTGATTACAGTGTTGGTGGCTTTCCAGTTTTTGATAGCATATACTTTGAAGACTTCCTGTATGAGGAGACTATAACGACCGGCACGGTAACATGGCTCATTGGAGACGAGTCCACAAAGATAATTCAGCTGCATGACAATCCAAGCGGTAACATAAATCTTATGTAAAGATGTAATCGTAATGTAATCGTAGAGCGGCGTGGCCTTCGGAAAGGCAATGTCAAAGACTGTTCGGTGTCTGAATTACGAGAACCTGGATCACGTGCATAAAGAAAAGCGGCTTCAAAGATCAAGAAAAAACGATGAGGGGCGAGTGGACGGTGCTTCTGCGTTTCTTGAGCACGTACGCCATCCTGTTATCCAAAAGATATATTCATATATATATTAAACGAAAAAATTAAATATTCCAATCCCAACTGATAAACTTACATGAAGGTTGAGGGCCTGTTGAAACATTTCGAAGAATATATTCATAAGCCATGGCTAAAGAATAAAGGGGGGCTTTTATGGTATGGCGTTAAAGGAGAGTTTGGAAAAATTAGAGAGCGTATTGGGTGTGATAAAGAAAGAGAACTAAAAGGTGATGAGATAGAAGTGCTCCTCAAAATTTGTGATAATAGAATCGAAAGGCTTAGAAGCTCCGTAATTGATATCGTTGGAGTGTTAGTTGCAATAATGGCGGCTCTTGTATATTTTTTGCTTGCAGATCAACAAAACGAAAACTATATCAATCATATTTTGAGTATTCCCCTTATTATCGCTATCATACTTTTAACAGCGAGTACTCTCTCTTATCGAGCTCAAACATATGCCCGGTATGCAATTAAGGAATGGGTACTACTTAGGAAGGTATCGTCAAAGATTGACTCCTAAATGAGAGTTTCAGGCACTTCGTGTCCTCCTGCTCTTTCTTTCGCTGAAGTATCCCGTTATATGAAAAAATTTCATCTACGAAACTATTTATACACTTCAACAATTTATTTGTACGTATGTTTTAAATAGTAAGATGTACAAATGGCATAGCCAAAGAAGAGATGATTAGCGCAAGAAGTAAAGTTGGAACGATTTTTGTTTTGGTGATTTTAGTCATGCTAACAGCAGTAGTAACATGCGAAGCAAAGGAGTCTTGGCATGTTATTCCTGAGGATATGAGTATATATCAAATTAATGAAAAACTAACCAAAGGATGGCAACTTAGTTTTCTCCCTACTTCTTGCTCTTGGGAAGATCCAGAAACGCCTTGGGAAGAAAAAATTATCGTAAATGAACCTGTTAAATTCCGTGTTTGGATCCGTTATGAACTGGTACGCAATATTGATGGAGATATGTATGAGTTTACTGGATTATGTTTGGATGAGCAGGTATATCTAGACATTTACAAAGACGATCTTATTATAGACGATCATACTGGTCAAATAGGGTCTAATGGTTTAATAAATTTCTCTGTAACTTTTAAAGAGCCCGGATATTATGGATACAAGGTATATTCAGAATGGGAAAAAGAGCATGGGAGGATTCCAGAACGCACCGAGAAGTTTTATGTTTATCCTGTCCCATCGCCATCACCGATACCAACTGCATCGCCATCCGAAACACAAACGCCCACACCGACACCACCGGGGTTCGAAGTGATATTCGCAATCGCGGGATTACTTGCAGTTGCGTATATTGTGAGGAGAGGAGGTTAAAACTTCCTCTCTATTTTATCTCAAACGCGTTTACGGTTTGATAAGTATTGACACCCATTTGAAGGACTGTTACAAATTAGAGTGCGCTTTTGTACACCTCGAGCGTCCGTGCTGCGATTTTATCCCACGTATAATCACGCTCAACGATTTTCCGTGACTCAGAACCCATCTTTTCCCTATCTGCTCGGAGCATCTCTTTTAGTGCTGCTCCTATTTCCTTTACTGAGGTGCCACAGAGTATGCCATTCCCGCGGACAAAGTGTTTGTTATCGCCGACATCAGTCGCAATAACCGGCAGTCCAGAAGCCATCGCTTCGAGCAGTGCTATTGGTTGCGCTTCGAGCTTCGAGGGCAGTAAGAAAACGTCAACGCTGCGATAGAACGAAGGGGCATCATTAACGTACCCTAACACCTTTATTCGGTCGTCTTCCATCCTTTTTACTTTCGCATACAGCGGACCAGCGCCTGCAATCTTTAAACTGATGGTATCGAGATCCAAGGCCTTCACCGCCTTGATCATATTGATGACGTTCTTTTCGGGCGATAACCGACCAAGATACCCTAAACGGATGCCATTTTCACTTTTCGTGCCGGATTTCTCATCCTTTTCTGGTGGGTGAAAACGGTGTATGTCCACGCCATTTGGGATAACCACCAGTTCAGTGCCATAGCCATCACCAGCAGTGCTGTAAATATAACAGTGCTGGCGGATATACTCGGCAATTTCTGCGCTGACCGAGATAAATTTCTTTGAATGCCCGGTATAAAGGGTAACAAGCATGGATATAAGCGATTTCGCAACTTCGCCGCTAAAGCCATCCCCTGCTTGAATATGGAACGTATTGACAACGTTCACCTCAGAGCAAATAGAAGAGAAGGGCAGGAAATATTCAGAGAACGTAGCTG
>CAYNTR010000020.1:0-25887 GCA_964400255.1 uncultured Halobacteria archaeon | reverse complement strand
GGATGTAGTCCTTATAAATTTCTTTCGGAAGATGGGGCGTTCGGAAGTACTGTATTCGGCATATTTTTTGGGGCATTGTTATGAGGGTGCTTCTTCCACAGCCGCTTCGGGCTCACAACCAAACGCTAATGATGCTCTTTTAAAACCCTGGAAAAAGAAAAAAAGAGGAAAAACAAAAAAATAATGGGGACAGCCAGCAGGTTACGGCCTAACATGCATCCTCATTGAGGGGGAGATCTGATCGAACGATGACTGATAAACTTGAGCAAAAAAAGAAGAATGCCATGAGTTCTATGACCTCGCGTTCAATCAGTGCCAGCCCGCTGAAGCGATAGAGAAGTATGTTTGGCGCTGTGTATATCCCGTCTGACCAATCGTGATAAATGGAAGAAAAAAGATAGGAGAGAAAGTAAATGGACGAGAAAGGTTTAACTATCGGCATAATTGGAGGCGTAGGCCTGGGTTTATTATTGGGCAGTGAGTTTTCCGGGAGCTATGCCACGATAGCAGGGGCGATTCTTATTGTGGTATCTCTTGTTTCTATGGGCGTGCTCTCATACAGAGGAAAGAAGAAATAACTCCGGAAATCCCCCATCCTAAATCTTGGAGACCGGCGAAGGATTACTCTTTATCAATCAAACAGTAGTGGGCTCCTGTGCCAAACTGTCAGTCGACGGTTAATCGCATACGTTATCAGATCTGAAACTTTTAATACAACAAAAACAACAGGAGATAATCGTATGAAGGTATTAAACTATCGAATTCTGCTCAGAAAAGAACCTGAGGGAGGTTATACCGTGATTGTTCCCTCTCTTCCCGGCTGTATAACCTTTGGGGAGACAATCGAACACGCGATAGAGATGGCAAGGGAAGCTATTGAGTTATACCTTGAGAGCTTGAAAGAGCATGGTGAAGAGATACCCACTGAGGAAGGAACCTTAGAATATACCCTAACGGTCGAGGCTCATGCCTAAACTCCCATCTCTTACTCCCCAGAAACTTATCAAGGTGCTTGAGAGGAAGGGGTTCATATTGGATAGGATTAGAGGAAGCCATCACATTTACTACCATCCAGAAACGAAAAGAAGAATCGTTGTTCCTCTTCATAAGAGCGATTTACCCAAAGGGACGTTGCGTGAAATCTTAAAACAAGCGGATATTAGCAAGGAGGAGCTGCAAGACCTACTATGAGCGAGAACCTTCACCTAACAGAGCGTATCTAGCTACGGTGCTACGCACGTTTCCAAAATCCCTCTAGATAACTTTAGATACGCTTTGGAACGTTAGTCGAAATATTATTCGGGGGTTATGGAAAAGAGAAGCGTATTAATTACTAAAAATATCGAAAAATAATATGGCAAATTCGAGAAATAAGGAGAGTGCTAGTCCAATAAGAGAAATTGGGTGTTGTGGTGCATACTGTAAAACGTGTCCTGAATTACTTAACAAAATGTGCCGTGGTTGTAAGTTGGGATACGAAACCGGAGAAAGAGACCTCAACAAGGCAAAATGTAAAATCAAGGTGTGCTGCTACAAGGAACGAAAATTCGAAACCTGTGCCGATTGCCCTGATTATCCTTCGTGTGAAATAATAAACGAGTTTTTTACCAAAAGCGGCTATAAATACAAGAAGTACAAACAAGCAATTGAATTTATCCGTGAAAATGGCTATGCAAAATTCATAGAGATCGCTACTAACTGGAAGGGGCCTTATGGTAAATTCGAATAAAATTTCTCTGCGAGTTGAAGAGAAATCTTAATTTCCTAAGAGATGCTGGATAGATATACTGTGAGAAAAGAAATAAAAAGGTAAAACTAAAAGGAAGTGGAAAAATGAAAAAAGTTGTTGGGCCAGGGATTGTGGCTGGAGCGGTTATGCTTGCTGTCGGCTGGGTGTTTGGCTGGCTGCTCAATATGGTATTCCCCTCTTTAGCTGCAGAGTACAGTAATGTGGCGTTATTTCGGCCATGGTCAGATCCCCTCATGTCACTTTACTTCGCAGCTCCATTCATCTTGGGAATTGTACTTGCTCAGATCTGGGACAAGACCAAAGTTTTGATCCAAGGTCCTGCGGGAAGAAGAGGCATGCATTTCGGGTTCTTCTACTGGCTGCTCACGATTTCAGGTATGGTAATAACCTACAGCAGTTTCCAAATCTCGTTGGTAATGGTTGTTTCATGGAGCGTAAGCATATTGGTCCAGGCAATCTGTGCAGGAATAGTCCTTGCACGACTGAACGAGTAGTTTTTTGGCTTTGACAATTTATTATGAGTCAGCCGCTGTCCTGCATCATATGCTTCCTTCCTCACTTCTTTGCTGTGTTTGGTCCGCGGTAGGTGAAAATAGAATCCAGCCCTAATTTTTATATCAACGTACATTAGTAATACGAGGTGGTGATGAAATGCCAACAATTGTTCATTTTGATTTGCCTGTAGATGATCCCGAGAGAGCAAAGAAATTCTACGAAGAATTGTTTGAGTGGAAAATTGAATTGCAGCCTGGAATGCCGTACTACTTTATTGAAACAACAGATCTAAATGGTGAGGAGGGTGTCGGAGGCGGTATGGGAAAAAGGGGGAGCCCTGAGCAACAAATCACGAATTTTATCGGTGTCGATTCAATGGACGAATATCTTGCTAAGGTTGAACGTTTGGGTGGTAAAGTCATACAACCAAAGATGACGGTGCCCGGGTGGGGCTATCTCGCGGTGTGCATGGATACAGAGAATAACACATTTGGACTTTGGGAAGAAGATAAAGACGCAACATAAAACACACACATAGTGGTATGCAGTGGAAAAAAGTATTTTCAGCTTTTTACTCTCCTCATGATTCCTCTGACGTATTCGTCAGCATCGAGATCCACGGTTTCGAACTCTAAGAATTTTTTTATTACCTGCTCTTCGATCTTCTTAAGCCCGTCGTTGGTGCGCGCCTCCATCCTCAATATAATTACAGGCGACGTGTTCGAGCGGCGTATCAATGCCCAGCCGTTCTCGTCTACAAGCACATGAAATGATAGGTATATCTATCCTTATGCTAAATAGGAATAGTAGAGAGGGTAAGATAAAAAGTTCTACGGATACTTTTAGATGGGGGTGAAGGATGATCGGACGTCTGTGTGGTCAAGAGTCGTGGATAAAAGGAGTACTTCGTTTAATTCGCCATTTAGAAGGATAATCGAACGTAAGTTCGATTATTTATGGTTAGGGGGAACACAAAATTGTTAAAATGAACACGAATAAAGTTATTATGGCATTTATAGATATACTTGGAACTAAAAGTGCTCTTGATAAAAATTTTAAAGAAGGGGCAGAACGAATAGAACGATTTTCTAAATTATGCCAAAAATGGGCTAAAAAAGGTTCATCTAGCCCTCCTGATGATGCTCAATTATTTAGTGATTCACTAATTTTAAAATGGAATTGTAATTCAATTACTACCCCTCTTGTTCCGATATTGGAAATTTCAACATTGTATATCTTCATCGCATTAGATAATTCGGAAGATATTCAAAAGGAACCTTTGCTAGTTCGAGGTTCTATTATCTCTGGAATTGAAGAAAAACTGAAATTTGGTCATAAATATTTAAATAAATATTTATACAATAATTCATTAACAGGTTTAAAATTAGCTTTGACTGAAAAACATTCGCCCGGAAATAGATTATTTATTGATTATTCAATAATTAAAGGTCGGCCAGAATTAGAAATTATGGGTGCTAAAACATTATGTATACTTGGCTGGCCTTTTGAAGATGAAGAAATTGTTGATATCTTATGGCCAAATGCTATGGCTAGCGAATGTATTGCTTCATTCTTACCTAAATGGATTACCCATTTTGATAAATTATTAAAAAAATTATCCTCAAATGATGAAAAAACAAATCATGCTTATTATACACTTTACATTTTATTACATTCTGCTTTTCAACGTGTATATTTTAGAAAGAATGCCACTGATTATTATATATTGAGATATATAATTTGGGCGGCTCGCAGTGCAGAAATATTTGATTCGTCTAAAAGTGCACAGAAGATTATCCAGATATGTAAATTATTACCTAAACAATTAACTAGGAATTTTTTTCCTCTTTTTGAGGCGGACAGATTTTGGTTGGCTGCGGATATTGTCATAAACGATAAGATTGGTGATAAAATTGAGCAAATTTTTTCTGATTTCAATTTACCGTGGGATACAAAAGCCCATATTAAAGCTATTGAAGTATAATTTGTACTTTGGCTAACAGCAGATACCAAGCTTCAGGCTGAAGTCTTTAGCCCAGATACCCCCGCATTGCTCGGCGAACTCCAGATACACGCCAACCGTTGCCCTCCCACGCATAACAGGTATCTTCACCTCTTCACTCGCTTCATGATCCCCCGAACGTACTCGTCCGCGTTGAGGTCCACGGTTGTGAATTCTTCGAACTTCTTTATTACCTGCTCCTCTATCTTCTTCAGACTATTCGCAGTGCGCGCCTCCATCCTCAATATAATTACGGGCGACGTGTTCGAGCGGCGTATCAATGCCCAGCCGTTCTCTTCCACAAAATCGATCTTCACACCGTCGATGTCGTTACCGTGTTCATCAATCCGTCTTTTATATCGCGCCGGGTTATTCGCCGCAAGCTCGCGATAATAGTCCTCCACGGCATCGCTCACTCGTTCTTTCTCCTCATCGCTCACCACCGGTATCCTAATCTCCGGCGTGTTCACGTACCGTCTCAAAAAGTCTGCAAGCAGGCCATCAACTACTTTACTGTCTTTTGTGGTGTGTAATTCCTCAGCAGTCAGCAGTAAAAGTTCAGAGAATGCGAATACCGCATCGTCAGCGCGATTATTCTTCCGGAAATAGACATGCCCGGACATCTCGCCACCCGCAACGGCGCCAACTTCAGCCATCTTCGCTTTAACAAACGCGAAACCTGTCTTACATTCCACCGGTATTCCGTCGTTTTCTGTGATTATCTCCCCTATCGCATCAGAGCATTTCGTATCATACACGAGTGTCGCACGCGGATGCTCTTTTAAAATGTGTTTGCAGAGCAGCGCGAGGATCTGCTCGCCAATGATCATCTTGTCACGGGGCGAGACTGCACCTGCTCGGTCGCCATCCGCATCGGATGAGAGCCCGATGTGTGCATTCGTACGAACAACTTCAGCATGCAGATCTTGCAAGAATCGCGGGATCGTGGGGTCGGGCAGATGATGTGGGAAATTCCCGTCAGGTTCGGAGTAAAGCTCGATCACCTCTGCGCCCAACTCTCTAAAAATAGGTGGCGCGATAACGCCCGTCGTTCCATTTCCGGCATCGTATACGATTTTTAAGCCTGCGAGTGGTTTTCGAAGCTCTTCCGGTAATCGCTCAATTTCCTGGTGTGCCATTGATAGCGCTTCCTTTAAAGATATCCGTCCTGCAAGTGCTTGTAGCGCTAACTCTTCCCAGCGGTCCCTTAAGATGATGTTCGTCGCAATCATAGCATGGTAATCCGGCAGCACATTCACTTCCAAAACCTCACATTTTCCTGTCCTTATCACATGCAGCGAGCCAGATTCAAACGCTTCTTCGAGTTTCTTTGCAGTCTCAAACATCTCTCTGATGTGCTGCTCTGTTGTACTCTCCGAGCCCACACAGAGCTTGAACCCGTTCCATTCCTTGTCAAGGTGACTGCCCGTGACTTCAACACCGCCGTCCGCATCGAAGAGCCATGTGGCGAAATACATCAAGGGTGTCGAGCTAACCTTCTCCAAAGGTGCGATGTCAATGACATGAACACCGCTCTCCACGAGCGCTTCGATAAAAGATGTTTTCATGCGCGGCCCGCTCGTTCGCACGTCCTTACCAACGACGACGCGTAACTCTTGAGATCCCTTACCACGGTGCTTCTTCAAAAGCTCGACGTACGCCAACCCGGTCAAATAGCAAAATTCATCAGTAAGCTGCGAGTCCGCAATGCCCCGTATATCATTCGCCCGATACGTGGTCTTGTCGATTATCATTCCATTTTTTAAAAACCTTACTTCTCATCTAATCCCAGCAGCAAGCACTCTTCAGAACTGCCGTTACTGAGCACATACTTGTAACCGCCATATCGTATTTCTCTTACTACGGGCTTATACTTCCCTAAAATTCTTTTTAAGTCGGTAATAGAAGGTATACCATCTGACCTGTATGAAACTATAATGGATGCATTTTGATATTTTTTAAAGAGTCTGTTGAAAGCGCTGTGGATCTTATTTTTATCATTCCATACCGGTTTTTTATGTTTTATCCTTCTATGTTTGCTATGATAATCAATCAGATCTCCCCATTTGGGGTAATTCACAATTCCTTCTAGAAAATGGTAAAAATCTAAATAATCCACACCAACGCCACCCTTTGATATGTAAGGGGTGTCAACATAAACAAGATCGTAATCTCCTGTAACATCAAAAACATCAAAATTAAATGCTTTGTTTTCCTTTCCATTAGAGAAAATACAGTCATTCGCTTCGTTTACAAAGTTCAAAAAATGTTCCTCGAATGCTGTATCCCATGTCGCTTTATTGCCAAAGCTTCGTTTTACATTGGAAGTCCGCATGTAAAGATTTTTTCGATGGAAAAGATTATAGGGGCGCTTTATAATGCATGATTGAAACAATGCATAATAAGCCAGTGTGCGCTTGTAAAAGTTATCAAGCCCTTCTATGTTCTGGATGACCATATCGAGCCACCTGTTCTCCTCGTCTGTATAGTAAATATCCGAAAATGTATCCTGGATGAACGTGGGATAATTGATATCAGGGTGAGGTTGCAGTAAAAAGTCTATATCGTCCTTCGATAATATCACCGCATCGTTCTCTATTAAAGCCGTGCCGATGTAATAATTAGATTGTAATATGTCGTTATAAAAAACCTGTTTACCTTTCATTTTCAAGAAATATCCAACGATTCCTGTTCCACCAAATGCGTCTAAGACGTTGTTGAACTCGATATTTTTTGTGTTATCCCAAATCCATTCGACAATCTTTGATTTGCTCCCTTGATAGCGAGTTGTTGGGAGGTTATAAGGCTTAATTGGTTCTCCCATAAGTGTCAATTGTGCTTCGGTCATTCTATCCTCATAAATAACCAGCCTTCACTTTAAGTGAATAAACGAAACTACCATAATTCTTATTTTGATATCCATGGCTTTTAAGGCTTTCTTTCACCTCTTTAATGGAGCTATCTTTTTTAATGATTAAAGTAACTGAGCGGTTACTTCTCAGCTCAAAAATACCATCCCCCTTATATTCAAAGTCCCCCGGTTTAACATAATCTCCACCTTCAGGGGGTTTTCCACCATCCCCTCTTGATCCCTTTTCCTTTGCTCGTTGATACAACGCTTCTAATCCTAAAGATTTCCAAATATTTTCGATCTTTTCTTCATTATCTCTTCTCAAATCACTTATTTTTGTTTTTAAGCCTTCAATTTGCTCTTCAATCTTCTTAGTTTCACCTTCATAATGATTTTGCAATCTCTTCGCTTCTTTATATACGCTTTTTACCTCTTCTTCTCGTTCTTTAACATATTCCGGCACATCAGCATTAACTAAACTTTCTCGTGATAGAAAACGCTCTAAAACATCAATGTTATCCACCAATTCCTCTCGTTTTATCACATAAAGGCATGTCTTTTCAATGGGAATATTCCTCATATATGGACTGTATATCCGTATCTCTTCACCATTAGCAATTATTGAAAGCATCGCCCCCTCATAATGAGCATACAACCCTAACTGATCTAAATGTCTATTTAAATCCTCGTCATAACGTTTAGTATCAATGATGACTTTACGTTCCTCTGGGAGATCCTTGATAAATATGTCCACTCTCTGCCCTCTGATAGCATATTCAAAATCAAGCTGGCTTTCATGGTGACCGAGGCACTTTAAAATAGGAACAAATACCGTCTGTTTTACGTTTTCTTCACTACTTCCGACAGCGTCATGGCTTAGTTCAGCGATTTTTCTTAAGCACTCTTCGCTCTGGCTATTCATTTCTTATTCACCTCTTAGTATCTAAATATTCATATCGATTAATTAAAAACCAAATGAAGGCTATTGTAGAAGTGAAAAGGAAATTTGCTACTTCTTCTGTTATTAGTTCTTTATGTGGTCCATAATGAGATAGCAAACCAAAAAGGTTGTATGAATACTCAAATTCATTATCTTTTTCGATCTCTTTTAAAATCCCCCATTTTTTTAATTGCGCTAATTTATCCTTTTGATTGCTTTTTAAGGGCTCTCCCTTTAATTCTATGATTTCGTCAACTAACGATTCAAATGTTGCTCTTAGCAATGCAATAGAGCCTTTTTTAGGATAACTTGTTTTATAGGTTTTAAGTGCATCTTTATAATTTACTAAGGTCTTATGAAATCCAAACTCCTCTAATTTTTTCTCAATAAAAGTTACTTTTTCGGATATTTGTAAGTTTTCATCGAATATTTGGGTTATATTCCATTCTGTGCCTATTCGACATTGCATCGTTCTTTCCATTATTGAATTAACTTCAGCGTAAATTTTAGTGAACCACTTTCCACCCATTTTCTCCCTTTTAGCCATATCAAGAACGGTTTCTATCAAAAGATCTTGATTGTCGGTATTTTCAATAATATATAGGGCAGCCTTCTCATTTGGATTCATCCCCTCATGCGGGTCATATATATACTCATTATCTAGTACCACCCTCGGCTCATTAAGGCGTTCAATCGTTTCTGGAGCTATTCCCACACGCATTCCAATAATTTGTATTCTCCCAAAGCTTTCCCTTGCAATTAGGTCTGCTAAATATCCTTTGACTTCCAAACTCAGTTCCATCCTCATCATCACCTCTTTTTATATTCAAAATACTCCTTTATATTACGATAAGGAGGTTTTGGTAAATCAACCTGACGTGCCATGTCATTTGTCATGTAATACATCCAGTAATCATCAAAGACATCTATTCCGTATTCTGAAAAGATGCCCGTGCCATCTCTCATTTGTTCTATCTTTGTTGTAGAACCCATATTTTTTGTATTGCCACTTCCGGGTCGATCAATTGCAATTTTATACTTCTCCTGCAGGATAAATTCAATGTCTTTTATCACAGAGAGAATTCTTTTGAGATCTGCAATAGAGTAAATTTTATATTCATCTATACGCTCATCCTGCTTTGTATATATAATCCCAAGTACGTAATGCTTTTTATATTCACCGTATGGAAACGTAATGTTCTTCTTACTGGTTCTATCTCTGAAATAGCCTGTGAATGCTCCAAGCGTGAATCCCGACGCTGTGGTTTTTGATGTTCGATATGTGCTTTTTATATCTAGGGCTATCTTCTCGCCGTTGCTCTTGTCAATAAAACTGATGTCGGGATAAAAATTCTGTTCCTTGCTTAAGACAATGTCAAAATTGTGCTCTATCGCGAACTGCTGGATTTTCGGGAAGAGCATGATCTCCAAAACCTTTGAAATCACCTTTGTATCGAGAGAAATCGTGTAAATATTCTTATAAATGTCAATGAACCCCTTTACTGTCCAATTACCGTCAGAATCTTGGAGATCGGTAAGATACTGATTTAGATATTCCAAAAGCTTATCTTTAAAGTTGTCTTTACCCGCCGCCATCATTTTAACAAAATAACCTTAGATATTAATAAAACGAGCACATACCACTTCACCCTCGCCCTGCATCTTGAAATCCTCAACACACGCAGGCACCACTACCGTCTCCATTGGTCGTAATGTGATCACGTTCGATGTCGACCTTAACGTAACCTCCCCCTGCAAACAGGTAAGCACCTGCAGCTTGCCTTCCTTGCTAAAGTTTAGGTCACCGTGAACCTTAAACAGCCGCAATTGGAAATAATCACCTCGTAAAAACTCATATTCCTCGAACCCCTGCTCTTTACGCAGAAGTTCAGGTTCTTTCTTCAAAATGTTACCCAAACCGTCCTCATCCATCTTCAACACATTCATCGCGTCCTTGAGATGCAGGTCCCTTCCTCTGCCATAATCATAGAGCCTGAAAGTTCTCTCCGAAGCTGTACTGACTTCATACACCTTTGTCCCTGCGCCTAACGCGTGAACAATGCCAGCAGGAATGTGGTACGTATCACCAACGTGCGCATCAAACGCATGCAGGCAGGAAAGAAAATCTTCACGTCCAATCGCTTCGGTAACCTCCTCGCTGCTCATTACATCCCGGAAGCCAAGATAAATCTTCGCACCCTTTTTCGCTTCAAGGACGAACCACGCCTCCTCTTTACCATAAGCATCACCCATCACGTTCGCGTACGTATCGTCTGGATGCACCTGCACGGAGAGGTTCTCATCCGCTCTGATTATCTTTGCAATCAGCGGGAATTTCTTCATCGAACCAGTTACCGTCCGTAAAAGCTGCTCGGGAAACAATAACGTCAAGTCATCGAGGGTGAGCTCATAGTCCATTTCTGATTCCAGCTCAGCATAATTCCGTGGTGATGTGCACCACAGCTCGTACCCCCACGGCTTCGGCTCAACGAATGGTTTGATGGTGAACGGTCGTTCAACAAGCCTTTGCAGCTCCTCTCCGTGTGCGATCATCAGTTTCGAGAGCCGCTCTAACCGCCTCTTTGTGGCCTCCATCTCCTCTTCGGAAACACCTCGTACCAGCTCAGCAACCTCGCTCAGTGCATACTCATTCCCGGGGAGACAGGTGTGCCACCAGTCTACCTTCGCTCCTTTCTCCTCGCCAATCCGCATCCTCAACCGTATCCTGCCCTTAACGGGATGGAAGACACCCACCACGAAACTATCTTCAACCTCGAGTTCCGCATGGTCAACGACGTTGTAAATCACGCACCGTTTTCCTTTTATCCGGTTCAGGGTCGCGTTAAGCACGCATGCCTGCTCCAGCTCGGCGTAGTTCGCCGTCGAATTCACAATAACGCTGCTCCTAACCTCGCCGTCCCCTATTTCTGAACGCTCGTATACTGAAGATGAAACGGTACAGCCGGGTGCACCCGAACAAATAGCAACAGCCAAAAATTCACGTAACTTCCGTCCAATTTCGTCATCCTCTACAACCTTCATTACGCTCTTGAAATAATTCTCGTTCGTGCCAAAATCCAACCAAGTGGTCCGCGCACTGAGCGGGAAACTCTTAATTAGTGAAAGAGGCGCTATACGAGCGAGTTCGGTCTTTAGCCTATCAGCTCGCTCACGCAGCCAGTCACTGGCCTCGTACTCGGGCGATATCCACGACTGCCAGAGTTCATCTGAGTTGAACTTCCCTTCTCGCGCGGCGAGCGCATCGCTAAACGCTTCGAGCATACGGTCAGCTGCAGCTCCGCTCATCGTAAACATTCCCATATTCACCATCACGTCGCCCTTCCACTTTTGGACAAGCATCTTGGCAACCTCGTAGTTACGGGTGTCCTCGAAATCGAGCAGCTCGCACCCGTCGCCCTCCGTGCACCTGACTATTTGAATGCCGTAGGTGCGTGCAATCTCCTCCGTGAGCTCCGTCTTTAAACCAAAGAGCATAACGTGTGAACTCTGCGCACACTTCTTTATCTCCTCAGGACTGTCTTCGAAGAGCAAGAATTGATCGCCCCAGGTCACCAAGATGCGAGACGGAATCGAAAAATCCTGGAACTGCTTGATCACGCCCTCTAATATGGTGAGGTTCGGTACTTCAATGAGCGCTTTGTTCTTTACCGTCCTCGTGAGAATGTTTCGGGTGCCCTCCCCTGCGGTATGCACAATAAGAACACTTTTTCCGCGCTTCACCTCTTCCACGAGGTCTTTCCCTAACGCCTTACTGGCGTTTTCTATCGCAAAGAGTGTGCCCAGTCCGTTACCCGCGCGACCGTTCCAGGCACTTTCGGAAACCGGGATAAAGGTTGAATTGAGAAGCACATCAGCTCTGAACGATGCGCATACTAATTTCTGCGCTTCTAAATCCTCAGTAACGACAACCACAATATAATCGAACATTTGAGCCATTTTTTTATTAACGGCAATCACATTTAAATGTAGCCTCAAAATGAAGATAAAAGCGAAAATCGAGATGAGCGGAGAACATACCGAGTTGGCAGCGATTCCGTTACTGCACGATAATACAGACACGATGAGAACGATCGTCACTGATAAAAGCGCTGTAACCTATTTTGAGGCTGATAAAATAGGATCGCTTATCGCAACCGTGGATGATTATTTAATGAACGCAAAGGTGGCACAAGACCTCGTAGAACTGGCGGTGGGTAAACGTGACGACACAGAGTGAACGGCCTATAGATCTGAAGTTTGAACTCAAAGCCAATCTTAAATGTAGTGGGCGTCTCGAAGGAATTGTCAGTGTCTCGGAGCTAACCGAATTTACGAGGTCTTGTAACACGGACTTATTAAAAAGAGGTGCGCCACCAGGTTGTGGTGCTGAGATTGTATCGTGGAACCTTGCTGATGAAAAAATCGAGCTGAAGATTGTTTCCGATCGCTTCGTACGGGCGCACGATGCGCTGCTTCGATTGAAAAAAGAGTTTGGTACATTGTTGGGGAAGCACCGCATAGGGATACGGGGTGTGGAAATAGAGGACTATAAGATACGGTTAGAGTGGGACGAGGATGAAGGATTGAAGATACGGCATTTACCGTTTGTCAAGGAGCTAAGGCAGGGAGAGCGAAGTTTAGAGCTCGATTTGGATATCGATGAATCTGCGTTAGATAAACGAATCCCTGATCGGCTCATACGATTGATAGAGGAAAAGAGGGAGGCGCTCAGGTGGCAAGGGAAGAGTGAGCATTGGGAATTGCTCTTTGAGAGTGCTAAAAAACCATTCTACTTTGATAAAGATCCCACTGAAGAAATGCTCAAGCGAAGTTGGCTCCAGCACGCAGCGGGAAGAGGGCAGTATGTTTATGGCCCCCAACTCACCAAGATTTTTAGAGCGTTTGAAACGATCCTGCGTGATGAGCTGTTGATGAAGTTAGGCTATCAGGAGATGATGTTCCCCAAGTTCGTGGCGTGGGATGTCTGGAAGCGATCAGGCCACGCAAAGGGAATCTATCCGGAAGCGTACTACGTATGCACGCCGAAGACGAGAGATCCTGAGTACTGGGAAGAGGTGATCGATTACTTCAAAGTGACCAATGAGGTTCCGCTCGATATGATAATGGCTCGAATAGAGAATGTGGGCGGGATGTGTTATGCGCAGTGCCCACCCTTTTGGGTCTTTCTCCAGGGGAAGATACTTCCGGATGAAATCCTACCAATCAGGGTCTTCGACAGGTCTGGAACCTCGCACCGCTATGAGAGCGGCGGGCTTCACGGGATAGAACGGCTCGATGAGTTTCATCGTGTGGAAATCGTGTGGATTGGCAAGAAGCAGCAGGTAATAGACCACTCGAAGGTTTTACAGGAGGAGTATCGCCACATATTCAATGAGATTCTGGACATTGAGTGGCGAGAGGCGTGGGTGACACCTTGGTTCATGGCACAGGAGGGAAAAACGGGATTGGCCGAACTCAGGGAGGTTGGAACCATTGATTACGAGGCGATATTACCGTACAGCGGAAAATGGCTGGAGTTCCAAAATGTGAGTGTGAATGGAGATAAATATCCGAAGGGGTTTAGTGTCAAGCTCCAGAGTGGCGAGGAATTATGGTCAGGCTGCTCAGGGGTTGGATTAGAGCGCTGGGCGGCGGTTTTGCTCGCGCAAAAGGGCTTAGATGCGGATAAATGGCCCGCAAAGTTCAGTTCGATTGTGGGAGAATTGCCAGACGTGTTTAGATTCCTTTAAGCGGTAAGGGGTGATTTGAATGGGGGAGAAGGGCGGAAAGAAAGAGGAGGAAATTCTGAGTATACTGGAGGGGAATGCACGACTCAGTGACGCGGAGATAGCACGAATGGTGGGGATGGAGACCGGTGAGGTGAAGGCAATCATCTCGGAATTGGAGCATAAAGGAATTATACGAAAATATAAAGCGGTAATAAACTACGAAAAGCTGGGAATAGAGACGGTGCAAGCATTGATAGATGTGAAAGTCAGCCCGGAACGGAGCACCGGCTATGATTCGGTTGCAGAGCGGATTTCGCGATTTCCCGAAGTCAAGTCTCTGCGGTTGGTGTCTGGCGAGTATGATCTCTCAGTGCTGGTAACGGGAAAGACGATACACGAGGTTGCATATTTCGTTGCGGAGAAGATCGCACCGCTGGAGCAGGTTCGCAATACAGTAACGCATTTTTTACTCAAGACCTATAAGGAGAACGGGGAAATCTACGAAGAGAAGGAAAAACTGAAGCGATTAGCAGTGACACCCTAAACATTCAGATATCAAAACACTTTTTAGTTGAAAAAGAGAACCTGTGCTAAAGAGAAAAATGAGTGGAATGTTAGATAAAGTTGCCGAGCGGGTAAGACAAATGCGAGGCTCTGGGATACGGGAATTCTTTGATATTGCTCAACGTATGGAAGGAGCGATTTCATTAGGAGTCGGAGAGCCTGATTTTGTAACACCTTGGAGCATCAGGGAGGCGTGCATATTCTCATTGGAAAAGGGGTACACCTCGTATACCTCTAACTGGGGGCTCCTCGAATTGCGAGAGCCACTGTCCGATTCGATTTATAAAGAAAGCGGGGTGTATTACGATCCCGAAGGCGAGCTGCTGATCACAACGGGGGTAAGCGAAGCGGCTGATTTGGCACTACGCGCCCTTATCAATCCGGGCGAGGAGATTGTACTGCATGAACCCTCGTATGTGAGTTACAAGCCGTGTACGGCATTCGCTGGTGGGACTCCGCTAGTCGTTGACACAGGAGTCGACGATGAATTTAAGCTCCGGGCGGAAGAACTGGAGGCAAAGATAACAGACCGGACAAAAGCACTTATTTTGAACTATCCGAACAACCCCACCGGCGCAACCTTGAGCAGAAAAGAGCTTGAAGAAATCGCCGATGTCGTGATTGAGCACGATTTACTCGTTATATCAGATGAAGTGTACTGCAAGTTGACGTATGAAGGTACCCATACCTGTTTCGCCGCACTCAACGGTATGAAAGAACGAACGATACTGCTGAATGGCTTCTCTAAGGCATATGCAATGACCGGCTGGCGATTGGGCTATGCCGCAGGTAATCGGGAAATCATCGAGGCGATGATGAAAATCCATCAATATGTGATGATGTGTGCACCAATTACGGCGCAGATGGCCGCGATCGAAGCGTTACGATGCGAGGACGAGGTGCAGCGGATGGTAAGCGACTACAACCGGAGGAGGAGATTAATGGTGGAAGGACTGAATGAGATAGGACTGACCTGTTTTGAGCCTAAAGGCGCATTTTATGCCTTTCCTTCCATCAAATCTACTGGGCTCACATCGAATGAGTTTGCAAATAGATTGCTCGCGGAGGAGAAGGTTGTGGTCATACCCGGGAGCGTATTCGGTGCCTGTGGCGAAGGATTCGTACGGTGTGCGTACGCCGTATCGCAGTATGAACTAAAGGAGGCTTTGGAGAGGATAGAACGATTTTTGACCAGTATTACGTGATATACAACTATCCAAACACACGTATCTTTTCCAAAGACAGGTTGAGATGATAGAGATATGTATATATGGGAGAGGGGGTCAAGGGGGAGTTACCTTAGGGGAGTTGGTTGCACACGCAGCCATCCATGAGGGTAAACACGCGCAGTCAATGCCCTCGTTTGGACCTGAGCGGAGAGGAGCACCAGTACTAGCATTCTTACGGGTCAATGACACAGAACGGATAAAATTAAGGGCAGAAATTCTGGAGCCCGATGCGTTAGTTGTGCTTGATCCCGGGTTGCTTCAGGTTGGCGATGTGGTGTCGAGGCTGAAAAAGGAGGGGGTCGCGGTGGTCAATACCAAACAATCGCCCGAAGAGATGAAATCGGCGATCGGTGTGAAACGAGTAGCAACGGTGGATGCCATGAGCATCGCAAAGGAGATTTTAGGATTGCCGATCGTCAATACAACCATGCTTGGAGCGCTGATCAAGGCAACGGAGATCGTTCCGCTGGACTCGTTGGAGGGACCATTGCGAGACCGTTTCGGAAAAGCTGCCACGAAGAACATCGAAGCGATGCGAAAGGCGTATGAAGAAACCGTTCTACTGGAGGCATAGAATGCATGGAACCGGTTAAAGGAGAATAAAAATGGGTGGAGAAAAGAAGGGATGGAAAGAGTTAGAAATTGGATGCGTGGTTACAGAGCCCGGTAGTGCATCATCTTATAAAACGGGCGAGTGGCGGTCCGAACGACCCATTCGTGACAATACGAAATGTATCAAGTGCGGGATATGTTATCTCTACTGTCCTGAGGCAGCCATCAATGAAGACGAAGAGGGGTTCTTTGCAACCGAGTTGTATTACTGTAAGGGATGCGGAATCTGCGCGCACGAATGCCCCCGGGGCGTCATCACGATGGTTGATGAAGAGGAGGAATAGAGAGGAGGAAATCCAAGCTTAAATATTGCTAATAGGAATAGCAAATGCGGGAATGGAAAATTGGATGGTATCTGAAAGGCTTAAGACCCTGTTTGGAAAGGTAAAAAATGGACTAAGTGAAAAGCTGAGTGAGATAAAGCATGAAGACATCGCAAAGTTTGCTGTAAAAGAAGCTATAGGGGTTCTTCCTGTTGTGGGACCGATCATAAAGGACGCATTTGATGAGTTCTCTCCAGATGAAAAAGAAGAGCTCATAAAAGAGCTTAAAGAGTTGTCTGAAACTCAATTTAATGAAATTAGCGAAAATGTAGGGGTCTCAGTTGAATATTTAAAAGATATTCGGAAAATCACGCTTTATACTTTTGAAGAACTTCGAGCAGACCATGAGGAGATTAAGAAATTATTACTTCATTTGATTGAAATCCAAACGCGAGAGAGAAATATACCTACTATCCAAGCTGTTTTGAGAAAAGGAGAGACGTATGAAGGAGATTTTTTCAAGAAAGAGCCCGAATGGATAGATTTTGAAGAAGGTTTCGTTATTGAACGGAGAGAAGTGGATGAAATCATAAATAAGTTGGAAACCGATACTATTCAACTGGTGTTGGGCGAGCCTGCTTCTGGGAAATCCGTTATTCTGAAAAACATCGGGTTCAAATTTGCGAAGGAAAATAAAGACGTTTATATCGTGGAACTCAAAAAGCATTCAAGAGATGAAGTCAAGCGCTATTTTGAGGATATTTTTGAGATAAAAGATGAAAAAGCGGTTTTTATCGTTGATGATGCGCATCTTCTTCCTACGGAATGCGAACGATTGGTTAGAGATTTTAAAAACAGAAAATCGAAGGCAAAGCTCATAATAGGGTCTCGAGAAACACGTGAAATAAGAGGAGAATACCCAAAAGAAGGTTCAGAATTTGAGTATTTGAGTAAAACAGACATACATGCGGAAGATGTAACAGAAGAGATGATTAAGCGGTTTTTGAAAAGGAAATATGGTTTTAGCGATGAAAGAATAAAAGTGGTATCAAAAAACCTTGAAGAATACAAAAAAGACCTGTGGCACTTATCATGGGCATTAAAGGCGTATAATCCAGAAAAAGATTCGGTAGAAGAGGAAGGGGTTTACGACAAGATAAGAGATTCGATTAGAAATATAAGCGTAGGTAAAGGCAAACCAGGAATAACTGCAGAAGATGTTTTTCTTCCTTTATCTATTTTTTACAGGTTTGAAATCCCAATCGAAAGGAGATTCTTAGAAGAACATATAGGTATAGAAGAAAACATAATCAACCAGTTAATAGATCTTTCAGAGGTCATCGAAACGGAAGAAATAGGAAAAAGAAGAACTCTTTCACTTATCCATTCTTCAATTGCTGATTTATATTTTAAAACATATCAACTCTACTTCGATCTCGGGGGAGATGTTAAAAAGATTTTTCAAGGAGACAACAGCGATGCAGAATATCCTCTGTTCTATCAATATATAGACTCAATGCCAATGAATTTCTTTGATGTCGTGTTGCATCTTAATTTGTTTGGCGGAAAAAGAGGACAAAAACTCTTTGAAAAATTGATTATAGACGAAAAACTCCAAAAATCAATTAAAGAAAGTATTAAAAAAGAAAAAAATGTAGCAAAGATTGGGTTTTTGGTGTGGCATATTGTTGATGTAAGTAAGGAAGTTGGATTAAAACTGATCAATCTCCTTGATAATGATAATCTCTTATCAGAAATAGAAAAAGAAGAAGATATAATGATGATTGGAACATGTGTGTGGAGTATTTTTGATGTGAGTGAAGAAGTTGGATTGAGATTGGCTAATCATATTGATATTAAACGCCTTTCATCAAAAATAGAAAAAGAAGAGGACATATGGAATATTGGTTTTTGTATAGGCTCTTTTGCTGGTATAAATAAAGAAATGGGCTTGAAATTAGCTAATAGTATCAATATTAACTCTCTTTCATCTAAAATAAAAAAAGAGAAAGTTATAGGAGCTATTGGAATGTGCGTGGGGGGTATTAATAAGGCAAATAAAGAAGTAACACAAGAAATTGCCAATCGTCTAAACCCGGAAATAAAAGAAGAACTTCAAAAAGGAGGGTGGTTAAAATGATACTATTCTTAGGTGCAGGGGCTTCTAAGCCATTTGGAATACCAACGATGGTGGATATGAGCAATGAGTTTGAAAACAAAGCAGATGGACTGAAAGAGGACGTAAAAGAGCTATATTGGGATATTAAAGCTGCATTAAATTTGAAAGACTTAGAGGATATTTTAACAGTTTTAAATACTTTATCTGAAAAACAAAATCCATTAGTGTCCTATTTATCTATGTTTTTATTAGAACCGCCAGATTTAGCAGAACTTCTTATTAATAGGGCCATTCCCAGTCTTAGCCAACTTGCACGAACTTTTATAGATACTATAGGAAGAGACAAAATAGAGGATGCCATCTCACCGTATATAAAACGACCAGCAGGGCCAAAACTCTCAGGAGGTCTTAAGTTGGAAATAACTAAGTTTATTAGGAGAAGTTGTATCATCAGGAAAGAAGAAGAGTTAAAATTGGTTTACAATAAGCTTTTTGATATTTTGAGGCAACATTCCACTCATTCGTTTAACATTTTCACCACGAACTATGATCTTGTTATAGACAAATACATTGAAAATTTAGGCGTTTCTTATTATGGCGGGTTTAAGAACGGAGTCTGGCATCCAGAAGGATATACTGAAAATGTTATATTTAAAATTTTTAAATTGCACGGTTCTATAGATCAATGTCTTGAAGATGATAGAATAATTAAAAGAGATAATATCCCTCTAGATCTTCCTGCGGAAACAGTAAGTGGTGCCATGCTAAAAGAATTGATGATTTATCCTATGCGAGAAAAGAAAATTTGGAATGATCCCTTTTTCGAGTTATTCATTCATTTTAAAAAATGTTTGGAGCTACCAGAAGAATTTTGTGTAGTCATAGGATACTCCTTTGAAGATGAGCACATTAGAAACATTTTCTTCGATGCCGTGAAGAGAAATCCAGAAATAAGGATATTTATGCTAGATCCACAAGCAGAACAAATAAGAAATGATTTGGAGCCTATCAAAGGTAATATCGAACCAATAGAAGGCGAATTTGGAGAGGAAAGTGTCTTTGAGGATTTGAAACAAAAAGTTAGTGAGATGTAAAAATGCCCCGTAGGCGATTAGAAAAGAGAACGAAAAGATTAATACAGCGCTTTTACAAGCATCTAACGATGAAAAAGGGGCTGAGCGACGAAACAGCTTCAAAGCACGCTCAGCGAATCGAGTTCTTCGCTCTCCACTATCTCAGGGATTACGAGGGAAAAAGCCTTTTGGATGCTTCTGGTAACGATATCGAAAACTATCTCGGAGATTGGTATATCCAGAGGGTTCTGAACAGCAGTAAGAGTGACGTTCGCCCTGCACTTGTCGCATTCAAGAAATTCTTTAAATTTCTCTACGAGACGCGGAAAATAGACAAAGAACAACTGCAGGATATAGTTTCGGCATGTGAAAGTCCTCAAAGATATATCCGCAGATTTGAAACCTACTTCGAACTCGAGCCGTGGACTCCTACGTGGGACGAAGACTTCGAGGACTGGCTACTGGGCTACGGAGACGAAGGAGAAGAAGACCACGAACGCCCATTTGAAGTGAATGAAGAACTCAGCCGGGCGTTTTCAGAAGAAGATCTGGAAGCGAATAATACGACCGTTCTGGACGATTTCCTACTATTTTTGAGCTACATCGTAGCGAATAATGGTATGAAGCTGACCGCCGCACATAGCTTCTTCGCTCGAAAGCATCTTCTCACGTTGAACCAACTGATGAGCTATCCAGAAGAGCTGAAAAGCACTGCAAATCAGCCAGATTCAAGAACCATTCACCTGTTTTATAACCTTGGCAAGACGTTAGGTTTGTTCACGGTAAGTGCCAAGAACACCCTAGAACTCACGCCTCGAATGGATATTTTCACGATACTCCTACTAAAAGAGCAATTTGTGGTGCTGTTTGATGCGATGTGGAATGAAACGAGCTGGGAGAAGTTCTTGGCACCGTATAGTGGGGGGAGACCGGAATGGGCGCAAGCAAGAAGAGGAGATGTGGCTCTTCTATTCTCACGGTGCGAACCAGGAAAGACATATTTGTTTAAAGAGCAGCTAAAGCAACTTGGAATGGAGCTGGCGGATACCGAAGACGAATTTGAAGGATATAGCATAATGGCAGAGTTCGCTTTAAGCGTTTTTGCAGAGAGAATCATGCCGGCACTCAGGTTGTTCGGGCTTCTTGATTTCGGCTATGCGGAAGACCGGGACGAATATTTCGTGAGGCATGGTTTGGGAATAGCGTGGTTTTCGGTCTCGGAACTTGGGAAAAAGATATTCGAGGTTCTGGTTCAGGAGGGACAATGAAAAAAGAAGAACTAAGAGAGAAGATAAGAGAAGAAAGGGAGAGAGAATGGATAAGAGAAGCGTTAAGAGCGAGAAAATTCTCTAACATCGAGACTTTTGAGCAAGGTTTGAAGCTTATTGAATTTGCTATGAGGTTAGCGGAAAATGCGAAGCATGGATGAGATATTGAAATTAATTTGCACGTTTTTAAATGAAGAAAAGGTGGCGTATGTCGTAGTTGGAGGGTTAGCAGTTCTGTTTTACGGTATCCCTCGCACAACGATGGATATAGACATATTAATCGCGATGAATATGACTGAGACAAAGCGATTCGTAGAATTTCTGAATGAGAACGACTTTTTTGCCGATGAAGAAGATATAAAAAGGGCGTTTGAGGAGAAGTCCCACGCCACGATAGAAGATAAAGCTTCAATGATACGATTGGATTTGAAGGGAATATACGGCGAAAATGATCGGATAACGCTGGAAAACAGGAGAAAAGTAAATTTAGCAGATTTTGAAATTTATGTCGCTGCACCCGAAGACCTCATTGCGAACAAACTGCTATTTGGAAGTGAGCAGGATGTGAAAGATGCTGAAGGTGTTTATGCTCGGCAGTATGATAACTTAGATATGGCGTATTTAGAGGAGAGATGTGAGAGATTAGATGTTTACGAGGAGTTCTTGGTGATGAAAAGACGAATTGAAAGAAACATGCAAGAGGGAGAAAAGTCCAGAAAGCATTTTAAATAAAAAGGAGTTGATTGATAGAAGATGACGAAAGGAAAAATAGTTGGTTTAGAAGGGTCTTTTGCCGTCGCTGAAGCCGTGAGGATGGTAAATGTCGATGTCATCTCAGCATATCCCATTACACCACAGACACATATCGTAGAGCGATTGGCGGAAATGATCGCGGATGGTGAGTTAGATGCGGAATTTATCTGTGTGGAGTCAGAGCATTCCGCGATGAGCGCCTGCGTGGGTGCATCGGCTGCAGGAGCGAGGGTTTTTACCTGCTCAGCCTCGCAAGGCTTGGAATTAATGCACGAAGTCCTGTATATACCCTCCTCAATGCGACTCCCGGTGGTTGCGGTAGCAGCAAACCGTGCATTGTCCGCGCCTCTTTCTGTATGGTGCGACCATTCAGACGTGATGGCCATTCGGGACACCGGCTGGATTCAGATATTCGCGGAGAACAATCAGCAGGCATTCGACCTCACGGTCTGCTCGTACAGGATAGCTGAAGATAACCAGGTCCTATTCCCTGCGATGGTTCACATTGATGGATTTTATATCTCGCACGTAATTGAAGACATGGTGCTGCCGGACGATGAGGACGTGGCTGAGTTTATCCCTGACTACGAGCATCCATTTGTGCTGGACCCGGAGCGACCCGTGAGCATGGGGTGCTATGGGCCACCGTTTATTTATCCTGAGGCGAAGAAGGCACAGGAAGTCGCATTCGAACAGACAAAGCCCAGAATCCTGGAGACATGGCAAGCTTTTGGAGACACGTTCGGTAGATATTACGCACCGGTCGAAACCTACAAAATGGAAGATGCGCGTATCGCACTCCTGACCATGGGAAGCATCGGCGAGACCGCAATGCTTGCGGTGGATGAGATGCGAGCGGTAGGGCAAGATGTGGGCCTTGTGCGATTGCGCTTATGGCGACCGTTTCCATTCGCGGAGTTACGAGAGGCGGTAAAGGATGTTGCGCTGCTCGTGGTGTTAGACCGCGCCATCTCCTTTGGGATGGGTGGTCCGGTGGTCTCAGAAGTGCGATCGGCATTGTACGATAAGCACGAAAAGCTGAGCATCGTGGGATTCATTGGCGGCATTGGCGGGAGAGACATCTCGATAGATGAATTTAAATACATGGTCCGTCGTGCGTCGGAAAAGGCAAAAGCACGAGAGCGGGGCGAGGAGCTCGAAGCTGAGATGATAGGAGTGAGAGAATGATAGGAGAAGGAGAAAGAGCGGAGATGGAGAGAGAAGAGGAACTATTTGCTCCACGGTTAATCACGACAGAAGAGAACTTTGCTTCCGGGCATCGTGCCTGTATCGGCTGCGGCGAGGCGCTCGCAGTTCGGCATGTGTGTAAAGCTTTGGGAAAAAATATTATTATTGTTAATGCTACGGGCTGCCTTGAGATCTTCTCCTCGCTGCTTCCACAAACGTCCTGGCGTGTCCCTTGGATTCATACGCTCTTTGAGAACGTGGGTGCGGTCTTGTCCGGTGTCGAGTCAGCGTATCAAGCGAGGATACAAAAAGGCAAAATCGCGGATCGCGGGGTAAAATTCGTTGGGTTTGCTGGCGATGGCGGTACCACGGATATAGGATTACAGGCACTATCAGGAGCGATGGAACGCGGCCATGATTTCCTCTACTGCTGTTTTGACAACGAAGCGTACATGAACACCGGCATCCAACGATCTTCGTCCACACCGTACGGTGCATGGACCACCACCGCGCCTCCGGGTAAGAAGAGTATCGGACAGATGACGTGGAAGAAGAACATGCCTGAAATCGCCGTTGCGCACAAGATACCGTATGTGGCAACCGCGTGCCCATCATATCCATTTGACTTGATTGATAAAGTAAAGAAGGGTCTGGAAATGGCAGGACCGGCGTATCTTCATGTCTTATCGGTTTGCCCGACGGGCTGGCGGTCTTCCCCCAACCAGACGATTGAGATTGGTCGTTTGGCAGTGGAGACCGGTATCTTTCCACTTTACGAAGTGATCAACGGGGAGTACCGATTGAGCGTTGATGTCCCGAAGTTGAAACCCGTGAAGGAGTATATGAAATATCAGAGAAGGTTCAGCCACCTTACCGGGAAGGATATCGAGCGAATTCAAGCGAGGGTTGAGGAAGACTACCAGAAATTGAAAGAGAAAGCGGGGGTGAAATGAAATGGCGCGAGAAACAGTTTCCACCGAAATGCCGGAACGGAAATACGTGCGGTTACCCACGTTCTTAGAACGCGGCTTTTTGAATCTGGAGAACGAGGTAACAGCGAAACGCATTTGCTGCCTCTGTGGCACCTGTGCAGCGTTTTGCGATAAAATTAAGATAAACGAAGGAGAAGCTGGGAAAAAAGTACCGACTTTTGTTGAGGATTATGATACGGTCTGTGGGCTCTGCTATGCGTTCTGTCCACGAACGTTTCTGCCCCTGTCTGATATAGAGAGGCGACTATTCGGCGAGGAACAGAAACGACTGGGGGGAGATGTTCTCGGTGGTTATCGTCATGTGTACTCGGTTCGGTCAACGAAAGAGGATATTATCAAAAAAGCACAAGATGGTGGCGCGGTTACCTCGCTCCTTGCCTATGCACTTGACGAAGGAATCATCGACTGCGGCGTAATCACGACCTCGGATGACCAATGGAAACCGGTAACCAAGGTCGCCAGAACTCATGCGGAATTGATGGAAGGTGCTGGCACGAAATATACGCTTTATCCAAGCGTGACCGGTGTGAGAGGTGCGATCGGCGAAGGATGCGAGAAGATAGGCTTTGTTGGATTGCCCTGCCAAGTTCAGGGATTGCGAAAAGTGCAAACGGCTGAGCAGCCGTATGATGTGGGCATAGAGAAGGTCAAATTGGTGATCGGCTTGTTCTGCATGGAGAACTTCACGGAGGCTTTGCTGGATTTTGTCGTGGAGCGATGTGCCAGCATTTCGTTAGCAGGCGTGAGTAAGTTTGAGATACGAGGTAAGGAATTGATAGTCTACGAAAAGGATACGCATCGAATCCCGTTGGATAAGATCAAGAGCTATATCGGTGAGGGCTGCTTGGTTTGCATGGATTATACCGCGGAACTTGCAGATCTCTCCGTCGGCTCGGTCGGTTCAGAAGAGGGGTGGTCAACAGTTTTTGCTCGTACGGAACTCGGAGATACGATACTCAAAGGTGCTGTGGATAAAGGATATCTTGATGTTATGAGAATAGAGCGAAACGGATTAGAATCAATACGGAGATTGGCGAAGAGGAAGAAGGAAGCGGCATGCAAAGGAGCACGTGAATAATTCAATCTTAAGTCGGTCCTTAACAGGGGCTCAGAGATAGGGTGCACTCCGGTTCTCTCCGTGAAATAATAGAAGCGATGAGCTGCTGCTCGTCTTTTACGCCAGACAATGCGCTTATGCCAATGATAGGAACCTTTTTTATCGATTGTGACTCTTTTTGCTGCTAGAATGCATATCGAAATAGAGGGGGGGATAAGAATTAATGAATAATAAGGGTAATAAAAAAGTGATAGGGATCGTGTTCGCAGCGATAATAGCTGTTTCTGTATTTACCTTACTACCAAGTATCGCATCAGAATCGTTGAATACATCATCAACCGCAGAACCTCCACTAACAATAGAAGGGCTCCAGCAAAGGATATATAGTCAGGGTTATAACTACACCGTTGCTGAAAACTGGATTACTGCGCTTTCGCCAGAAGATAGCCAGCTTCTATGCGGCTATAAACCACTGAAGCCACCCACAGAAACACTCCCAGAAACTATCGGGTTTCGGACCGTGGACGACATACCAAAATCCAGACTGGTTACACAGCCACTGGGCGACGCACCCCCCTCCAGTTATGACGCAATGGCGCTTGGATACGTGACACCAGTTAAGGATCAGGGTGGATGTGGTAGCTGCTGGATATTCGCCGCAATCGCAGACCTTGAGTCCGACGTTCTCATAAATGAGAGTCAGGCGATGGATTTCTCAGAGCAAGAAGTTGGAGACTGCAACATCTGGTCTAGCGTAGGTGGGTACAATTTCTGTAACGGCGGGAATGATCTCATGACGACTAACTACCTCACTAAATTTGGCTCGGCTGATGAAGCATGTCATCCGTATGCGGGAACACCGCAAACCTGTCAAAATTGCCCACTCATCAAAAACGTGAATAACTGGCGGATGATTACCGGTAGTGATGGCAATGCCCTTTATAATGTTAATACCATAAAAAACGCGATATTAAATTACGGGCCGGTATTCTCAACCATTTA
>CAYNTR010000019.1:0-26324 GCA_964400255.1 uncultured Halobacteria archaeon | reverse complement strand
TGGAATGCTTTTCGGGTTGCTCTAAACTCCTCTTATGATGATCTCATTTACGATCGCTTTGATATTCGAGATCTAAGAGCTTATTGGTCGATACTGATTCAGATTATGATGTTCACTCGGAAGATTCAGATGAAAACCGTTTTTCTATCGACTGCGCATGCTTTTCCATACCTTCTGCTCGGCATGACCTCACCACGATCTCTCTTATGTTCCCTAACCCTTTCTTGTCCAGCCATTGTACGGTGATTCGATGCATAAAGTGGTCCACGTCAAGCCCTGAGAAGAGTTTCGCATAGCCCGCGGTTGGGAGCACGTGATTCGCCCCCGTGGCATAATCTCCTGCCGCTACGGGTGAATAATTCCCTATGAAGACAGACCCTGCGTTTTTTATGTGCTCCAAAACGTCCAGTGGCTCACTCACTATGATTTCAAGATGTTCAGGTGCATAGTCGTTTGCGAATTCTATGCATTCGTTGATGCTCTCGCCAATTAATATCCAATGTTGTGCTCTTCTCTGCTCGCCAACTTCCGCTAGAAGTTCTCGCTCGACGTCCGCTGCTAACCGTGCTGAGTTTGTAAGGAGAACCGCTTGTGACTTCTCGCCATGCTCGGCCTGTGCGAGCATATCAGCAGCAATGAACGAAGAATCTGCAGTTTCATCGGCGAGTATTAACACTTCCGAAGGCCCCGCGGGGAAATCTATCTCAACGCCTTCTGCGCGTGCTGCGAGCTTCGCCGCTGTTACATACACGTTCCCGGGCCCCACAATTTTTTGCACGTTTGGAACCGTTTCAGTCCCAAAGGCGAGCGCTGCAATCGCCTGAGCACCGCCAACCTTATATATCCGCGTCGCACCCGCGAGTTTGGCAGCAACTAACGTGAGCGGGTCTGCAATCCCCCCCTTTCTCGGCGGTGTGCATACCACGATATCCCGTACCTCTGCTATCTTCGCAGGAATCACGCACATCAACGCGCTGCTGAAATACGATCCGGGGACATAAGCGCCAACGACATCAAAAGGCACATACCTCTCGCCGAGGAAGACGCCTTCACTCAATTCCTCTAACCATGCCTGCCTCTTCTGCCGGTAATGGAAATTTCGTATCGCTGTCGCTGCTTGTTCGATACTCCGCAACAGATCTTCATCCACGCTCTCTTCCGCAGCGGCAATCTCCTCCGGCTGTACTTCTATCCCAGCCAGTTTTACGTGGTCAAATTTTTCGGTGTATTCCACTAGTGCAGCATCTCCTCTCTTCTTCACCGCACTGAATATTTCCTTGATCAGAGGCATGACTTCCTCGAGATCAAGCGTTCGGGTGAACAATTCTCTGCTTTCAAATGCTGCTTTTATCGTTTTGATCATTTTCCGCTCGACAGACCGATTTTTAAAATTTATATAGGTGCTTCCTCTATTCTATCCTATTCTACTCTAAAAAACGACGTGGTGGTAATTAAAGATGGCAAGTTCAACGGAGAAGGATCAGGGTATCAGCCTTAGTATTCCTATTCCTGAAGCTGTGGCTGTTACACTACATGAAAAAACGGTCAAGGTGGAAGGGCCAAAAGGAACGACAGAGCGGAAATTATGGTACCCCGGGGTCCGTATACGAATCGACCAAAAAGATGAAGGCGATGAGGTTATTATAGAAAGCGAATCTGCAAGGAAGGAGATACGAGCTATCGCAGGGACGTATACCTCGCATATTAAAAACATGATTACCGGTGTTTTGGAAGGTTTTTATTATAAGTTGGCGATCGTTCATGCTCATTTTCCCATGCAAGTTGCGCTCACAAAGGACGGCAATGCGCTCGCCATCTCGAATTTCTTGGGTGAACGGAAGCCGAGGATAGCAAAGGTTTTTGAAGGCGTGAAGGTCGAGATAAAGGGTAAGGAGATTGTGGTTTCAGGCATAAATAAGGAGGCGGTCGGGCAAACGGCAGCGGACATAGAGCAGACGACCAGGATAAAAGGATACGACCCGCGCGTCTTTCAAGATGGTATTTATCTGGTGGAGAAGGGCATTGGCATGGGTACCTAGCCAGAAAAAGATCCACGAGTTTATCTAACCGCTATTCGCTATTCCGCTTCTCTGCGGAATAGAAAGTAACTACTATTAAGGTGTCGTATAATATCTTAGGGATGAGGTATGCCAGAGATAATAGAAGGGGTCAGCCCCACGAGGATGGAATTGTTGTGGCTGCGCAGAAGAGTGAAATTAGCAGAGAAAGGGCATGATCTGCTGCGTGAAAAGCGAGATGCACTGATTGCGGAATTCTTTGATATCGTGGGCGAAGTACGGGGTGCACGGAAAGAAGCGGAAGAAAAGTTACAAGAAGCCTTTAATTATTTAATCCTCGCCCAAGCACGCTTAGGCGTTGATGAAGTGCGGCAGTTGTCGCTGATGACCCCACAGGACATCTCATTGGGGTTCTCTTCGAGAAGCATTATGGGCGTGACGGTGCCAATCTTGGAATTGCAGGGGAAAATAACGCGGAACGTTACGGAGCGTGGCTATGGGTTTATCGATTCGTCAGTCACGGTGGACAAGAGTGCGCGAAGCTTTGAAGAGACCTTGGAGAAGCTCATCAAACTCGCGGAGCTGGAGGAAGCGGTGCGAAATCTCGCAGGCGAAGTGGAGAAGACGAAGCGGCGCGTTAATGCACTGGAATATGTTATGATCCCCCGGTTAAAGACGACGAGGAAGTACATCCAGATGCGCTTGGAAGAGATGGAGCGCGAGAATTTCACGCGATTGAAGAAGATCAAGAAGGTGCTGGAGAGGAAGGAATAAGAAACTTATTCAAGCTTCTTATTTGCTGCCCTCGAACGGATTGGGGATATCTGTGGCTGCATGCCGCATCATCGAACGCAAGAAGTACCAGTATCTGAATAACTTAGTCCACTCCAACATAACGGATAAATTATCATGTCATGATGTCCTTTATAATGGTAATATTTATATGGTAAAAAGACCATTATAATGGTGATGATAAGTTCTGAAGTTGGACAAAGGATAATCAGGATATTGTACGATCAAAATAGATGGTGGTCTACACAAACAGTACCAAATACGCTCTCCAAACCTTTTAAAAGGCGAGATTTTTATTTTTTGAAGGATAAAATTTTGGAAAAAGAGATTACAGCCGTAGTGGGTCCAAGACAAGTCGGAAAAACAACGATATTATATCAGCTTATTGAACATCTTATCAAAGATAGAAAAGTGGATCCTAGGCGTATTCTCTATCTGTCTTTTGATTATCCATACCTAACTACGATTACTGAAACTCCAATGAATGATATATTTGAGATATACTCCACCCAAATTCTTCATGAACCAATACAAAAACTGACTAACACAATTTATGTATTCCTTGATGAAATCTGTAAACTTGAAGATTGGAGCCGTATATTGAAAGGGTGGTATGATTTTAAGTATCCGATCAATTTTGTGGTTTCAGATTCTTCTATTGCTGATGTGACAAAAGGAAGTTCGGAATCATTGGTAGGTAGAATCAACCCATATATTATGCTTTCTATGAAGTTTATTGATGTGGTTAAATATCATGAAAACGACAACGATCTTGATTATCTGTTTAACAAAGTTAATTGGGATTTACGAGATTCTTTTCGTCTTTCTATTACAACATCAAATCCTAAGATTTTTTACGATAGAATAAGAAATGCCTACACAAAGCTTGTTCCATATGAGGATAAACTGAAGATCTATCTTCAAGAGTATTTTCTAAAAGACGGATATCCAGAACTTTTAGACATAGAACCCTTAACTTCGTGTGCAGAAAAACTAGGAAATTACCTAAATCTAACGCTTTACAAAGACATCGTAAGAATTTTTGATGTGCGCGATCCAAAGGCATTAGAAGAGTTAGTCGCATTATTAGCGGATGCCTCATCTCAACGTGCAAATTATGACAATTTATCCAAAACATTATCGATTAAGCGTGATACATTGATAAAATATTTAGATTATTTGGAATCAATATTCCTGATCTCCAGAGCTGAATTTTACGCTAAGAGTCGTGCGTCTCGAATTAGAAAGCAAAAAAAATTATATTTGAGTAACGTAGGAATGAGGAATGCACTCATAGGAATATTAAACGAAGGTTTATTGAGAGACAATGCAGAATTGGGGAAAGTTGCTGAAATATTAGTGCATGAGCACTGTAAAAGACTTAAATTCTGTTTAGAACCCGTATCCAAACCAGACTTATTTTATTGGAGAACGACTCAAGGTGAAGAGGTTGACATAATCTTAGAATTATTCCGAAAACCCGTTCCAATAGAATCAAAATATAGCGATGATATACTTAAAAGGGATTTAAAAGGATTAATCCAGTTTCTGAAAGAATATAATAGCCCTTTTGGTGTTATAATAACCAAAAATCGCTTTGATTTAAGAGAAAATATCATATATATGCCATTGTGGCTTTTTTTATTGATGGCTTAAATAAACCCCCTCCATTGTTTTTTGGATTTTGAAGGGCATAGGTGTAAAGTCGAGCTCCCGTGGTTAAGGGCCTGTAACCACAAATGTTTAAGGATAGAATTTAATCGTACACCTGTCGTACAGAAGAAACTTCCTTCTCTCTCCCCTAAGTACAGAATGTGAGGCAGTTCACCCGTCCACCACTAAAAATCAGTCATAACGCGGAACTGATCGACCTCTTCGACACCCATCCGCTGCAGGAATGCTCGTGCCGCTCCGTTTACATCCTTAGCCGCGGTAATCGCGCGACCAACCACGAGAATGTCCGCCCCGGCATCCAGCGCTTTTTCTACCTTGTCCACACGTATGCCACCGGCTACCGCAACGAGTACGTTGTTTCCGCACACGCGTCGTATCTCGCCGATATCACCCCATGCGCTCTCCTGCGCCTGTTCCACGTCTATAGCGCGATGTAACTCGACGATGTTCGGCTTCACCGTGAGCTTCTCAAGTACTGCCACCGGGTCTTGCACGTTCAGCGTATCCATCAGCGAGAGCGCGCCAACTTTCTTGCACTCTTCGATAAACTTCTCCATCGTTTTCACGGGCGCTAACCCCGAAAACCCGATCACGTCGGCAGTCGCATCGCCAGCCATCCGTGCTTCTAAGTTCCCTGTGTCCAACGTCTTGAGATCGGCAAGCACAACGGTCTCGGGTCTCAGCTGGTGGATCTTCTGCACCACTTCAACGCCATACCGCTTGATAAGCGGCGTGCCTGCCTCGATTATGATTGCATCGGTTCTCGGTAAGGCTCTGATAATCCCTTCCACTCTCCGCCAGTCCGGAATGTCCAGTGCCACCTCGAGATACGGTGGTTTTTTGAGGTTGTTTATCCTGAATCCTATCATTGCATGTATTGATTTGTCTTTCTCCTCTAAAACTTTATCGATATCCGGGAACTTCTGAATCGCTCGTGAGAGGGCGAGCTTGGTTGCGGCATAGTTGTACCGGTAAATCCGCTGATAATCTTTGCCCCGCGGGTGGATGAAGACTGAGACGATAACGACGAGTTCTTCTACTTCCGCTTTTGGTATCGTGCCCTCCTCCACCGCATCTGCAACGGCCTTTGCAACAGCACTTTGCGCGGGCCCAAAGATCTTTTCCGCATCGGCGAGGTTCCGTATGCTCACCTTCGGCACGATAAGTGTCATTGGCTTGGTGGGCAGATTTGGTCTGATCACGCCGAGAATAGGGGTATGCCCTTGTTGGGGCTGAGCAAGCGAACAGGCAAATGCGGTACCCGCAGCCTCTCGCTTACTCCCGATAATCAGGTCAATATGTGCTATTTCCGGCTCCTCGCCTACAAGAGCCTCGCCCACCAGGAACCCCTCGTCAATCATAGATATCGATTTTATACTCGTAACCCCGCGCTTGCGCGAAAGTGACAAGCTCGCTGTTCTCGTGCCATATCCGTATATGGAGAAACCCGCCCCGCTCGTCAAGGCCCATAATCTCTCTAACAAACGTGGGAAAATCCGGAGGAATCGTTTTATTATCCCTTACCAGGTAGTCCAGATAGTCCTTAAGTAAAAGTAACCGGCCTTCTTTGCCTTTCTCTTTTAATTTTATCTTCAGTTTCTTATGAAACACCGATTCCTCTGCATCAACGTCGATTTCCTCTTCACTCACTTTGACCACCGATTTTCCGCTCTTTCGCTCGTTTGTTCAAGGCACCCCTCACCTTTGGAAGCAGTTGATATTCGAGTTCTAATTGGTGAAAACCAGGTCGTGGTCCTCCTTTCCTCGTTGCTCTGCATATCCTGTGGTCCCCAATTGGAAACCCGCGGGGTTTTGAAAAAATACCATTCGGATCCATTTTTCTTACCTCATCCACTATCCTCTTTATTTCCCTCTCCTCGCCTTCAATCAATACGCCAAAACAGGTCTCCTTTACCCTGATGTCCGACCCGGCACCACCTGCCTCTTCGCTTAGCAATGCCAAAATCTTACTCTTCACCTGTGCTGGTGTGATTGCTGAATCCGGTGAAATTAAAATTACCCTCGTCTCGATTCCCATCTTCTTTCTCTTTATCTATTGTCCTTTGTTTTTCGGATCGGATAACGTAATCGTAAAAAGATTTTGATGGGCCCGCGGAGATTTGAACTCCGGACCTCCCGGTTATCAGCCGGGCGCTCCAACCGTGCTAAGCTACGAGCCCTTATCCTTTCATCCCTTCTCTTTTATGTTATCCTCCGGTAAGTTATTAACTTTTCATTTTAAAATGGCTTAGTATTGTGGGCAAGCAAAAGCGACTATACATAAAGGAGTACAGCTTTGAGTCCGGGTTACTGGTGGCTGTCTGTGACAAGGAGTTGGTCGGTAAGAATTTTGAAGAAGGCGGGCTTTCCCTCACTATCACGGAACATTTTTATAAAGGTGAAGAAGCGAGTGAGGGAGAGGCGACTGCTTCGTTGAAACGTGCGACGATAGCGAATTTAGTGGGTAAACGAGCAGTACAATGCGCTCTTGACAATGATTTTATTGAAGAAACCAGTATAATCTTCGTTGAAGGCGTGCCGCATGCTCAGATGGTGAAAATCTGAAAGTAATATAAAAAATCAAAAAGTCAATTCAGTTTCTGGTTATTCGCTCGTATCTTCTCTCATAACTGATAGGAATCGTTTTGCTACTGCATCTTCGACGAGTGGCATTATGGTATCTTTATCCTTGAGCCCGCTGAAGATACCCAGCGGTATCTGTGCGGCAGCCATCGAAGCGTGTCCACCTGCGGAGCCGATATCGCCAAATGCGCGTGCAAATGCGTCACCTATATTCATCCGTATGTCCTTACTCCTCCCGGAAATGAAGATCACTTCCTGGTATACCCCTATCACGATAACGGTTGCGATTCCTTCCAGATTGAGCAAATAATCGGCCGCTTGCGGAATAGCATCACGATTCGCCACCGCCCCTACATTGGTGATGAGGTAGCTCCCCTTTATCTTCTTGTTCACGATCGCATCGCCTACCACATTCAGCATCTCTGTTGACATAGGTGGCGTTTCTATTTGCTCTAAAAGGTCTTTATCGGCCTTCAAGTGGAGGAAAGCGGCGGCGGCGAAATCCGCGTTGTGTGTCTCCCGTTTAAAACCATTTGTATCGGTTCGTATGCCATGCAAAAGAGCGGTTGCCAGTACTTTATCCACCGGGACGTTCAAATCCTTCAAATACTCGGTCATTATCGTTGAGGTCGCACCATTATCAGTGCGGACATCAAAGAAATCAGCATAAACGTTTTCCTTATTATTCGCGGTATGATGGTCTATAATGATGTTCACCACACCTTCAGAAGGTGGTGGTAACGGATTGTTGACGCCCGGAACACTGGCGTCTATAAGCGCTATTTTACCATATCCTTTTAGAATATCCTTTTCGGGCTCCAGTCGTTTCAGCTCTATCTTTAAGATGTTTATAAACGCGCGATTCACATGATGCCCTATCTCTCCGCGGTAGAGTATATCCGCGGCTACACCAACGTGCTTTGCTATTTGCTTGAGTGCAAGTGCCGAAGCTATTGCATCGGGATCCGGGCTGTCGTGTATCACAATGCCTAACTTTTCATCCTTGTGCTCTTTTAACTCCTCTATCATCCCGGTCAATTCTTTCGCTTTCCTCAGAGACTTCAAGCTCTCCAACTGTTCTATCGCCGTTTTTGCGGTTATATCCGGAATGGTCAAAACAAGGTCAACATTTAACCCCTTCAACTCTTCTTTATCTTCGGGATCAACAGCTCGTACGACTAAACGGGCTCCTGGGATCAGCTCTCTTACATTTTTTGCTGCTTTCTGGTTCCCCTCGCGGTCGTTGCTCACGATAAAAACCACTTCTGGCGTGCCCTCGCTGACAACCCTTTTCGTTACCTTTGGATCGCGAATGTCACCGGCGAAAGCAATAAACTCCTCTTCTTTGAGTAGTTCTACCTTCTTCTCATCGATATCCACGATGAACACACCTAACCCGCGCCCTTTCAACTCCTTTGCTATTGCATACCCAATTCTCCCGCACCCAAAGATTACGTACAGTGGCCTGCCGTTGTCCTTCGTCTTTTGCGTGCGTTCTTTTTTTTCAGCAGTCATCTATAACTACCAATCTTTGCACCACGATTCTTTTACTATCATCTCTAAAAACTTTTACCTTGATTAACTTTTCTTTTTTAAACGAGCGTGTGCGATGAGGTATACTGATTGGGAGCCGATCTATACGGAGATTTTGAAGGATTTTGGATTTGATCGAGCAAAAGACGATGAAGCGGCGAACATGGCTTCTGAAATCATGGCGTTTAAAAGGAAGAGTGGGGAGAAAGACATAATTCAGGAAGTAGAACTGCTCATTCACGGGAATAGAGTGCTAATTTGTGGAAATGCACCCCGTTTAGAACGCGATATAAGGGTGCGGGAAAAAGATTTCGAGGATATTTCCGATTTGGGCGAATATGTGGTGATAGCGGCAGATGGTGCCACGTCGGTTCTTCTGCGTAACGCCATCATACCTGACCTCGTGTGTACTGACCTTGACGGGACTATTGCGGATATTATTAACGCAAACAGGCTTGGGTCGCTCATTGTCGTGCATGCACATGGAGACAATATGGCGATGCTGAAGAAGGTGTTACCTGTATTGAATGAGCGTGTGCTCTGCACAACGCAAAGCAAACCGCTTTATAACGTGCACAACTTCGGGGGGTTCACCGATGGTGACCGGTGTGTCTTTCTGGCGCAGGAATTTGGTGCGCGTAGTATTGAGCTCCTTGGTTTTGATTTCGAGGATACGCAGGTAAGTGACCGAAAGAGAAAGAAGTTGAAATGGGCGAAGCGGCTGATCAGTGAAATTCTAAACGCTCTCTAAGGCGTTTCTTGCAGCATCTACCGTTACGTCCTCCAGTTGCGCAAGCGAGGGGTCAAAGCACCGCTCCATATTTCTCAGCTCTGCAGCGGTCATACCGAAGCGTATAGCTATTGCGAACTCGTTTACCCGTTCAGCAACCGTGGCTTCGCCGCACATCTGGGCACCGATCAATTTCTTAGTGAACGCATCGAAGATCAGTTTGAGGGTGAGCGACGTCGCACCGGGGAAATAGCGTGCCTTAATGAGTTTTGTTGCCTTACCACTTATTGTTTTCATTCCGGCGCGGTTTGCCGCATCGGTTGTAACACCTACGGACCCCATCAAGAGACCGCCGCCGATGTCCGCTACCGTTGGGCTAATACAACCATCGCATAAGGAATATAAACTTGGCTGACCTTTAATATCACTTAGTATGTTGTCAGCTATTACTCTTGCCTGGACGACAGCAGTAGACGCCATCTGATTCAGTTTCGGGCGGTGGGTGATGCCATCAACCACCTCGGTACAATCCCCCAGAGCATAGACATTATTCAACGAGCGTTTTCCTTTCTTCACGTGCATCGATCTATCGGTAACGATTCCGCCGGCCTCTCCTATCTCTATTCCTGCATCTTTTGCAAGATCTGTTTCAGGAACCATCCATTTGCCGAAGATTACGATCTCAGCGGGGATCTCTTCTTTCTCCGCCTCTGTTGCTCCTATCACAACCGATTTCACCCACCCATTCTTACCTTTTATAGCGGTGATCTCGCGCCGATCAAGAATAAATCGGACTCCTTCCTTCTCCATCCGTTCTTTGACGATGTCTCCCATATCAGGATCTAAGCTTGAAGGCAGTAATGAAGGAGGTCCACCGAGAACTGTTGTTTTGATGCCTCGTTCTGAAAAAGCAGCTGCCGATTGCAACCCTATAATCCCACGACCGCGAATAAACGCGTTTTTCACGTCTCTGGTATTCAGAGCGGCTTCAATCTCACACGCATCGTCCTCGTTATTAAATGTGAAAACCCCGTCGAGTGTCGTTTCTTTCACCGATTGTTTTCTGCCCGTCGCTATAACGAGATAATCGTAGTTTATTGTTTCACCGGTCTTGAAGGCTACGTTCTTCTCGTCTAAGTTGAGCTTCGTTACCTCGCTCTCAGTCCTGAAATCAACGCCTTGCTCGATGTAAAGCTGGGGTTTTTGAATCTCTGTCCGCTCCATTTCATACCATCCACGTAACGCAAACGGCAGCCCACAAGTAGAGACCCAGCCGCTTTTCTCCCGCTTGATCAGTGTTATATGCAGCCCATCTGGTACATCCTCTTTCTTTGCGAACAAGTTCCGCAGGACGAATATCCCTGCAACGCCACCACCAACGATAACAATTTCTTTGGTCATTTATCTCCTCCCCTCTCAAACGTGGGATATGCGCTCGAACCATAAATATTTACCGCTTTTTCTCTCGCGACAATCGAATTTTTCCTCTACTAGTCAGTGCTATCTTTTTTACTTTTGAGTTTGTTGTTAGTTACAAGCTCTTCAAACCGAAATGACGCTAATAAAAGCTCAAAGTTAGATAAAGAGCGTATAAGGGGTGTTATAGGCTTGGGAACAGGAAGACGTTGGAAGGGGCGTGGCAAAGCGAGTGGTGCAGGAACTATCATCAATGCAATAGCGACCTACAAAGGTTCTGCATTTGGTGTTGATCTCTGGACGTATGCAGAAGTAGAGCTCGGTGAGGATTTCAAGGGTATAGAAGGAGCGGTCGAGCATGAAGGTGAAATGCGTGTTGATACACGCTTGATCGAGCGATGTGTGGAATTGGTGCTGAGGAAGTTCGATCTGCCCTTACGTGCGTACGTGAAGACAAGGAGTGAGATACCAATTGGAAGCGGGTTAAAGAGCAGCAGTGCAGCGGCGAATGCGGTGGTCGTTGCTACGCTTGATGCGATTGGAGAAGAAGCGGGAGAGCGCATAGGCGCGTTGGAGGCGATACAAATCGGTGTCGATGCTGCTCTGGATGTAGGCGTGTCCATAACCGGTGCCTTTGACGATGCATGTGCTTCGCTACTTGGCGGGGTCGTCATCACGGATAATAGAAAGAGAGAGCTGATAAAGCGGGTAGAGAAAGATTCTGACGTTCTTATCTTCGTTCCACAGGAAAAGGCATTTACCGCTGATACTGATGTGTACCGGTCGCGATTGATCGCTCCGTGGGTGAACCATGCGTATGAATTAGCGATGGTCGGTAATTTTGAAGAGGCGATGACCTTAAACGGGTTTTTGTATTGTGCAGCGCTAGGTTTTAGTCCCGAACCGATGCTCAAAGCTCTGGAATCCGGCGTGAAAGGCGTGAGTCTATCAGGTACCGGGCCATCATTTGTTGCGTTGTTAGTCGAGGAAGAAAATGAGGAGCGACTACGTGAGGCGTGGCGTGACTTGGAGATGGAAGGAACGATACTGAAGCAGCGAATACAGAACCACTCTTCTTATCTTTTTTAGCGCGGTTTTTTTGAAAGAGAAAAGTGTTTATAGTAACAAGCACATTATACGGTGGGTGATACTCATGGCGGAGGCCTTTACAGACGAGGGAAAAATATGGTACAATGGTAGGTTTGTGGAGTGGAAGGAGGCGAAAGTGCACGTCCTTTCCCATGCGTTGCACTATGGATCAGGCGTTTTTGAGGGGATACGGTGCTATGCAACGGAGAAGGGATCGTTCATTTTCAGGCTGAAAGAGCACTTAGATCGGATGTATCGATCAGCAAAGGCGTACGAGATGGAGATTCCATACACGGAGGAAGAATTCGGAGAAGCGATAAAAGAAACGATTCGTGTCAACGGACTTGATGCGTGCTACATACGACCCATTGCGTTTTATGGGTATCATCACTTAGGGCTGAATCCGAACGAATGCCCCGTGGATTGCGCGATAGCGGTCTGGCGATGGGGTGCGTATCTTGGCGAAGAGGCAGCAGAGGGTGTGCGATGCACCTTCTCACCCTGGCGACGAATCGATCCGAGCACATTGCCGGTTACCGCAAAGGCAGTAGGACATTATCTCAATTCCATTTTAGCATCGTTAGATGCAAGAGGACGGGGCTTTGGCGAGGCGATACTGCTCGATACCAAGGGCTACGTGGCAGAGGGCCCGGGCGAGAATATATTCCTCGTAAAAGATGCAACACTCTACACGCCGGAAGCGGCATCGTCTATTTTGCCAGGGATCACGCGGGCATCGGTCATCGAGCTCGCACGTGATATGGGCTATGAAGTAGTGGAGAAACTCATCACGAAGGAAGAATTATTGTCTGCCGATGAACTGTTTTTTACCGGAACTGCAGCAGAGATAGCACCGATACGAGAGATCGATAACATAACCATAGGTGACGGGAAGAAGGGTGAAGTGACGAGCGAGATCCAGAGTAAGTTTTTTGACGTGTTGCATGCACGAGCGGAGAAGTACATGAAGTGGTTGGAGCCGGTATACGAGTAGAGCTGTGTATTCGCTCTACCAGGACTGATTTTTTATAAATCGTCAAAAGGAATCGTTTTCCAAACAATTTTTGATTGTCAGACACCTATAGAGGTTAGTGTCAGATGAACTCCAGTTTTTTGGGACTGGAAGAAAAGAGCGGGCATTCACTCGAGACGGAAGATGTGTTTCGGGCGTTTCTCACCTCAGAAGAAGGGCTGGACTCGGCAGAGGTCAACCGAAGGCAAGAACGGTTCGGTGCGAATGAAATAGCGGCAGAAGAGGGAATTTCGCCACTCACGATCTTCTCATCACAATTTAAAAATGCTCTAATCCTTATCCTTCTGGCTGCAACGGTACTATCCGCGGTCATTGGGGACGTTGTAGACTCATTAGTCATACTCGCTGCCGTTCTTATCTGTGTCACTTTAGGCTTCTTCTTAGAATACAGGTCTGAAAAGGCAATTAAAGCGCTCAAAGAGATCTCCGCTCCCACTGCTACCGTTTTACGGGCGGGAGTCGAGCTGAGGATTCCTTCTAAGGATCTCGTGCCCGGCGACATTGTATTGCTGCGAGCTGGGGACCGTGTGGCTGCCGATGCACGTCTCGTCGAGGGGATAAATCTCATACTTGACGAGTCGCTCTTAACTGGAGAATCCGTTGCCGTGAGGAAGGATGTGTCAGTGCTCAATGAGGATGTGGTACTTGCGGAGAGGAGAAATATGGTCTATTCAGGCACCACTGTACTTCAGGGAAGAGGGAAGGGTGTGGTGACAGCAACAGGCATGCAAACAGAGTTTGGAAGGATAGCAACGATGCTGGCCGAAGCGAAAGAGGAAGAAACACCCTTAAAGAAGCGGATAAATGAGATAGGTGGGAAGCTCAGTGTTGCGTATGTGGTGGTCTGTCTGTCCCTCTTGACTCTTGGGATACTGAGAGGCTATGATTTTTTGCTGATCCTCATCTGGGGTATCAGCTTAGCGGTGGCGATCGTGCCAGAAACGTTGCCGCTCATCATTACAGGGACACTGGCATTGGGCGTGCAACGAATGGCGAGGAGGAGAGCAATTGTCAGGAAATTACCCGCAGTCGAGACCTTAGGCTGCGTCACGGCGATCTGCTCGGATAAGACAGGAACTCTGACAAAGAACGAAATGACCGTTTGTAAGATCTTTGCAGGTGGGCGATTGATCGGGGTTACCGGTGCGGGCTATGAGCCAACAGGCGAATTTCTTGACTTGAGGAACGGTGAAAAAATCGACCCAATCGAAGACGAAATCTTGAGAATGGCGTTTCAAATCGCTTCTCTCTGCAATGCTACCAGTGTAAAAGAGGATGGGGGACGGTATACAATAGCTGGAGACCCGACAGAAGGCGCCTTACTTGTCGTTGCTCGAAAAGCGGGGTTTGATAAGGCGGAATTGGAGAAGCAGTGTCAGAGGGTATGTGAGATACCGTTCGAGCGTGAGCGGAAGAGAATGACCACGATTCATTACGATTCACGGACGGCCAAAAAAATGGCGTTTGTCAAAGGTGCACCTGAAGCAGTGGTGCGTGGTTCAACGGGAATATATCGGTACGACGGTGGAAAAGCGGTCGTCGATGCGATTACAGGGGAAGGTAGAAGGGCGATCTTAGAGGTGAATGACACGATGGCGAAGGAGGCTCTGCGGGTCATCGCCGTAGCGTATCGAGAATTACGTGAGGAGGATGAGGAGGAATACACTGCGAAAAATGTAGAAACAGATCTTGTCTTCGTCGGGTTATTTGGGATGACTGACCCTCCGAGAGAGGGGGTGAAAGAGGCGATCGCGCAGTGTAAAAGAGCGGGCATAAAGTCGATTATGGTAACGGGCGATCACAAGCTCACGGCGATGGCAATCGCTAAGGAGCTCGGTATCGTCTCGCAGTCCACCGACGCTGAAAAAGTGCTGACAGGCGCGGAGTTGGAAGAGCTGAGTGATGCGGAGCTTGCAGAGGTTGTCGAAGGGGTCGTCATCTATGCACGGGTATCACCGGAGCATAAATTGCGAATCGTCGAGGCGATGAAGAGGAAGGGTGCGGTGGTTGCCATGACCGGTGACGGCATAAACGATGCTCCAGCTCTTAAACGGAGCGATGTCGGTATCGCAATGAACTCAGGGACTGATGTAGCAAAAGAGGCATCGGATTTGGTATTGACGGACAATAATTTCGCGACCATCGTGGCTGCGATCCACGAAGGCAGAGCCATCTATGACAATGTGAAGAAGTACCTTACCTATATCCTCTCGTATGGCATTGCTGAAGTATGTATCTTGGCAGGTGCGTTCTTCTACGGGCTTCCCTTTCCTCTCATTGCAATACAGATATTATGGGCAAATATCGTCATAGAGGACCTCCCTGCAATGGGTCTGGGTGTTGACCCACCTGACCCTGACATCATGGAACGGAAGCCACGGGACCCCAATGAAAAGGTCTTTACAAAAAGAACGCTGCAGCTGCTCATACTCATGTCGGTAGTCATCTTCATTGGTTGTCTGGGCGTATTCTTACAATATCTGCAGGGATCTGAACTGGAGAAGGCGCAAACGATGGTATTCGCAACTTTCATCCTCTACGAGATGATCAATGCGTTCAATTGTCGCTCGGAACGACATTCGGTGCTCAGCGTTGGACTCTTCTCAAACAAATGGTTGATAGGCGGTGTACTAGCCTCGCTCCTGCTTATGCTCTTCGCCGTTCAACTCCCATTCACGGGGAGATTCTTCCATACCGTGCCCTTAACGCTGCTCGATTGGCTTGTTGCGTTCGCTACGAGTATGACCATATTCCTGGCGGTAGAAGTATGGAAAGCGTTGAGCACTTCGCATCACGAAAAGACAGGGCAATACTAATAAAAATCTCAGCTCACAGACAGGGCTTTCAATATTCCTGCACGCATTTAACCGCACCAACAGCGACCTTTATGGCATTTTCGGTAGCTTCTTCTGCCTTCGTTTTATAGATGCGGGCTAACGGGTCCCGTTTCGCATCTTTATATGCATGCTCATTTGTAACTAGATTGCCAACCACGCCAAGAACGGCACCTGCACGTAATCCTCTCAGCCGCGCAACGGTGAAAAGAGCTGAGCATTCCATCTCAAAGCTCAAGATACCTAACTTCTGGTAGTTCTTCATTACACCTTCAAAATCAGACGCACCGTAAAACGCGTCATTGGTCCTCACTATCCCGACATGGTATCTTACTTCAGCCTCCTCGGCTGAGTTTCGTAACGCGGCGACAAGTCTGGCATCCGCAACTGCGGGATATCCCGCTCTAATGTACTCTTTTGTCGTTCCCTCGTCACGCACGGCAGCTTCCGGGATTATCACATCGCCAAGTTCTATATCGTGTTGAATTGTACCCGTTGTCCCCACGCGTATGAACTGTGTAACGCCGCAATTCGCAAGTTCTTCTACGACGATCGCGGCGGAAGGGCATCCTATGCCTGTCGAAGTCACACAGACTTTTATTCCATTAATTACTCCTTGATACGTGACAAATTCCCGCTGCTCGGTTACTTTCTCACAGGGTGAGAAGTTCCGTGCAATCTGCAAAGATCGTTCCGGCGGACCTGGCAGAAAGGCCAGTTCCGCTTCGAGTTTCTCGATGTTAAGGTGTGGTTGAACTCCTTTGAAATATCTCTCGATCATTTTGCTTCTTCCCCGTAAAGATTTATCGTCTGGTAAAACGGGTAATGTTGTGCTTCTTCCATTTTCAAAATGAAGGGCTCTTACCCCTTTGCACGCATGCCGTTAGAGCAGAGCGTGCACCAATGATAGAATCGGTTATATCCGCCTTCTTTATCATGGTATCCTCACAAATCACGCTATTATGGAGTGTGGCCTCATTCAAAGTCACCCGCGGGAAGACCACAGATCGATACATTTTACTTCTGAGTAGTGTTGCATGATCCCCTACAACGGCAGGCCCACGTATAACCGAGTCCTCAATCTTCGCATTCTCACCAATGGCAACATTCCCCTGTATATCACATTCAGCTATCTCTGCGGTGCCTGCGCATTGAAATCCCCTGCTCTCAAGTATCCACCTGCTCGCCTCCATATAGCCCTCTAAATTCCCGATATCAGCCCAGAAACCCTCAACGACACACCCATAACCCTCTTTTTTCGCGACGATGAGTGGGAACAAGTCTCGTGAGAAATCAAATGCGCGGCCCTCGGGCACCAGTTCCAGTGCCTCAGGTTCTACGATGTACAAGCCGGTGTTCGCGAGGTTGGAGAAGCACGCATCCGGGGCGGGTTTCTCTTGAAACCTTCTTATCCTGCCGGTGCTGCGTTCTATATCCGCGACGCCATATAACGACGGGTCGGACACGGGCAGGAGGGCGATGGTCACCAATCCGTCGTGCGCTTTATGAAATCTCAGTAACGTGCCTATGTCTATTTCGGTGATATTGTCACCCTGGATGATTACCATAGTATCAGCTATATCAGCGTTTTTTACTGAACCTGCAGTTCCTAACGGTGAGGGCTCTTCCGGATACGAGATCTTCAAATCTTTTCGACTGCTGCTGAGGTATGCTATCGTTTGCTCTCTCATGTAGTTTGTGGTGATCACAATGTCGTTCAAGCCATATCCCGTCAGATAATCCAGTATGTAATCGATTACAGGCCTGTTGACGAGCGGTATCAAAGCCTTCGGTGTGGTAAAGGTAAGTGGTCTGAGTCGCGTTCCATAACCCCCTGCGAGAACCACTGCTTTCGTCATCGATTAAACCATTACGTTCTTTTTAAAAGAAAGCCTTACCAAGAAAGGCTATATATATTTTTCTTTTAGTAGAGGTATTCTCTTTTAAAAAAGAAAAAGTGCAATGATACGAAAAGAGGAGATCGAGCACATCGGGTGGTTAGCTCGGATACACTTGAGCGAAGAGGAGAAAGAATTATTTGAGAAGCAATTAAGCTCGATATTAGATTATTTCGCGGTTTTAGACGAGTTGGATACGACGGATGTCGAGCCTACCTACCATGTCATTGGCATAACAGACGTCGTTCGGAAAGACGAGCCAAAAGAGGCGTTAGAGCAGTCAGAAGTGCTGCGTAATGCGCCCAAAAAGGAGCAAGGGTATTTCAAAAGCCCACGGATATTATGAGTTTCATCTGGGGAAGTCGTTTCAAAAGTTTACGCGTACATCCAAAGTTTACGGCACGAGATTGATTTTAGTCAATCAGCATTTGTTCTCAAAACTCCAAAAAGAGGGGGTTGAGAGATAAAGGGGATATGGACGTTATCTTCACGTCCACCTACTCTACTGTTTCTTCCTAAATTCGGTATACCCACATTTTCCACAGGAATAGCGGTCTTCATGCTCTGCTAAGAACACGCCAGCACCGCATCGTGGGCATACCTTCCGCTTCCTGCGTGTCTTTTTCTTCCCCTTTTCATCCACCACATCATAAAAATCATGTATTGCAGCCATTTTTATCAGTACTCCGTTATTCTCCTTTCTCTTCGCCTGAACGACCAAAGTTCCTCTTTACTATATGTTCTTGCTCTAACTCCTTGAGTCTCTCTTCACTCTCATACACCTTCGCATAGCCAACCGTCTCTCGTTTCCCAAACTCCGTTCCCATCTTATCTATGACGAGGAGGTTTGGCATGCACTTGAGTGCTTTTATCAAGGCGTTTCGCGCTTCCTCTCTACTCGGCGAAGCACCCTCTTCTTCATGCTTCAGTTTAAACCTGACTTCCTTCCTTCTCAACAACTGATTCTCCTTCTCTTCGGTTATTTCTATCTTCATCTTATCTTCCTTCACCTCACTTTCAATGCGTACTTCCCTTCTTTTGTTATCTCCAATTTTTTCGCGATCTCAGAATCTTCCGCATCGATAATCGCGACATAGCCATTCCAGTCCTGGCTGATCGAGTTTGAGCCACAGGTGCATACAGCCCTGCCGCTCTCAATCATCCGGTGACAATCTCTGCATGCCTTCTCCATTATTCTTCGTCTATCTCCTTCTTCTTCGTTTTTTCTTCCTTGCCCTCTTTCGCTTTTTGCTTCTCTTTCTGCCTATCCTCTTCTATCCACTCGAGTTTTCCCAATCCCGGCTGGCGCATGGTTAACCCGATCTTGCTATCACTCGGATCACGTTCGTTGAGTGAAATGGCAACGATTCGTGCTCGTAATTTATCGCCTTCCCCTAATGTTCTGCCCGTCTCTTTGGTAACGAGTTTCGCACCCTTCTCATCATAGGAGATGTACTCGTCAGTAATCTGACTGATATGCAGCAACCCATCTAACGGACCTATCTCTGCAAAAGCGCCAAATTCAACGATCTCCACCACTTCGCCTTCCACGATCTCCTGCATCTTGGGCATGAAAACAAGAGCGTCAAAAACGGTTTCATAATAAACGCCCGCGTCCCCTATCATTATCCGACCTTCTTTTATATCCGCCACATCCAGTATCGCAATGAACATGCCGATATTCTTATCCAATCTCCCTTCCAGTTTCTCTTGCAGCATCTCCTTTACGGCAACCTGCAAATCGTCACCCAATCGTTCCGGGGGCACTCTTACAACGTCTATTGCTCTTATTTTTAGGTACATTTTCCTAGTCGCTTCTCTACTTCTGCTACATTTAACCGTGTAGCAATAACCGCATCGGAGTTCAAAGACATCGAGTCTATGCCACATTCCACTAGGAACTCGGCAAATTCGGGGAAATCGCTCGGCGCCTGTCCGCAAATTCCTATCTTTCTCGGGGGCTTGTGGCGGTGCGCAACTTCGATGACATGTTTTACCAGCCGCTTCACCGCTTCATCACGTTCATCAAATAGGTGTGCGACGAGGTCTGAATCCCTATCCAAACCAAGTGTTAGCTGCGTCAGGTCGTTTGAGCCGATGCTGAACCCGTCAAACACGTCTGCAAATTCATCTGCCAAAATAACATTCGAGGGAATCTCGCACATCACATACACTTCCAATCCGTTTTCCCCTTGCTTCAGGCCGAACTCCTCCATCGTCTTGATTACTTTCCTGCCTTCTTCGGGCGTCCTGCAGAACGGGACCATCACCTTAACATTGGTGAGACCCATCTCTTCCCGCACTTTCTTTATCGATTCGCATTCCAACCTGAATGCCGGTTTGAATTTCTCATCATAATAGCGCGAAGCGCCTCGCCAGCCGATCATGGGGTTGTTTTCCTCGGGCTCGTACAAATATCCCCCTACCATATTGGCATATTCGTTCGTCTTAAAGTCTGATAATCGCACGATAACGTCATTGGGATAAAACCCTGCGGCTATCTTCCCAATGCCCATCGCCAGATTATCGATGAAGAATTGCACTTTATCCTTATACGATGCACTTCTCTCGTCTATCACGTTAATGACGCCTGCTATATTCTCGTCTTCCGTTGCCCGGCGCTTCAACTTCTCATAGTCTATCAGCGCCATGGGATGGATGCCAATATACGAATTGATGATAAACTCCTCGCGAGCTAACCCGACGCCGTCATTTGGAATTTGACCGTGGATAAACGCATTCTCCGGGACAGCGGCGTTCATCATTATCTGAGTGCAGGGTCGTGGAAGGTTGCTCGTTGTCCGTGTATCCACACGATATTTCAACTTCCCTTCGTATATCCGCCCTGTGCCTTCCGAACAATCTACGGTGACCTCTTTTATACCATTTAAAATCTTGGTGCCATGCTCGGTCCCGATCACACAGGGTATGCCCAGTTCCCGGGAGATTATCGCGGCATGGCAGGTTCTCCCTCCCCTGTCTGTGACAATCGCACCTGCCACTTTCATTATGGGCTCCCAGTCAGGATCGGTCATCGTCGTGACCAGAACCTGCCCGGGCTTGAATTCACGGATCTCGCTTGCTTTCTCTATTATAGTTACCTCACCAGAGCCAATCTTGTGACCAACAGCCTCGCCTTGAACGAGTAATTTGCCCTCCTCCTCAAGCACGTACGTCTCGACGCTGGCAAGGTCTTTCTGTGAATGTACCGTTTCGGGTCTCGCTTGGACGATGAAGAGTTCATTGGTTAATCCATCCTTTGCCCATTCGATGTCCATCGGCATACCATAGTGGTCTTCGATGATGCAGGCCCATCTGCCCAGCGTGAGCACCTCATCATCGCTCAGCACGAAGTTCTCCTGCTCACTCTTTTCGACATTCTTTTGTTCAGTTCCCGTTCCAGTACTCTTGTAAACCAGTTTCCTTCGCTTTGTCCCTATTTTCTTCTCCACGATCGGTCTGAACCCTTTTCGTAACGTCGGCTTGAAGACATAAAACTGGTCGGGATTTACGGTTCCTTGCACCACGTTTTCTCCGAGACCGTATGCACCCGTGATGTAAACGGCATTACTGAAGCCCGATTCAGGATCGATGGAAAAAATAACTCCTGCACACGCCAAATCAGAGCGAATCATTTTCTGCACGCCGACGGAGAGATACACGCTGAGATGGCCAAATCCTTTATCAACGCGATAGGATATTGCTCGATTCGTAAATAGAGAAGCAAAACATTCCATAACCTTTTCCAGCAGCTCTTCTTCTCCCTTTACATTCAGATATGTCTCCTGTTGTCCAGCGAAGCTTGCTGTTGGTAGATCCTCTGCCGTTGCACTGCTTCTCACCGCTACGTCCACGTCTATGCCATATCGCTGCTCCATCTCCCGGTACGCCGTCCTTATCTCTTCTTCAAGTTCCGTGGGCATCGGTACATTTTTTATCATCTCCCGTATCGTGCGCCCGCGCGTGGACAAATTCGCCATATCGTGCGTATCCAAATCCGCCAACGTATCCCTGATTTTCTCACGTATGCCGGCCTTGTCTATCACATATCTGTAGGCCTCCGCAGTGACAGCAAATCCGGAAGGAACGCTCACACCCTTTTCTTGCAGATTCCGTATCATCTCTCCGAGAGATGCATTTTTGCCCCCAACGAGAGCGACATCTCCGGTCCCCACCTCTTCAAACCACTTTACGAATTTCATGATTCGCTCCCAATTTGATGTGCAATCATATAGACAGCAGTAATCACATAAATTTTTCTCTTTTTTTCAGTAATAAAGGGCTGCAGATATACACTGCTGTCAAGGTGACGATCGCGAGTGCAAGGTAAATGACGCCCAAAGAGGCAATATAAAAGAGGAATAGTGCGAACAGGAGAATTCCCACGGGTATTACTATCCGTTTATCTCTGAGAACTCGATAGCGTATTCTGCTGGCCATCAAGAAGCAGAGCATACCTATTACTGCAATCAGAAGGGTAGCGCTAAACGGGGATGGAACTTGGAGTTCGATAATCAGGAGCATAAAGGCCGCTAAAAAAGTCGCAGCCCCGGTAATGGGGAACCCTACAAAATCGTTCGTAGCAGGTCTCCGCTCTGGTGAAGATGCGGGTTCGGCCATCGGTACTTCAGAAGGCGCGATTTTTTCCCCTCCTGGTGAAGCGCTTCTCCTTACGGAAAGGAGTGCGTTAAACCGTGCGAGCCGCAACATCCCGCTCACCACATATGCACCGCAGAAAGCCAGTCCCACATCAATAAACAGTGAGGAAACCGCCACATCGGTCTGAATGAATACATAGGCAACAATTGCAGGTGCCATTCCAAAGGAGAGCAAATCGGCGAGCGAATCGAGATATTCGCCTATGAGGGAGCACTCTACACTTCTTGCCACGATACCATCTAAGCCATCAACAACGGCTGCGAGTAAAATTAATATGAGTGCATTTTTCAGTGCGGTACCGCTTACGCTTGTGCCACCAAGCACCAATAAGATCGCCGCGAAGCCAAATAACGCGTTGAGGATAGAGAGCAAATCGGGCAGTTTGATGAGCTTTACCATGCTCTTTGTAGTGATTGTGGTTCTGTCAGTGCGAATTTCCATGTTCTTTTTGTCTCTTTTTTCTTGTGAATAAGCTTAGTCGCGTTCCCGACCGAGGTAAAAGAAACGGTCTAATCTCCTGCTAAAATCACTCCATACGCCCTCTTTACCTTTCGCTGCCTCATACTTCTGTAGCTGCAGGAATTCATTGAGCTGGGCATCAAGCATGTCTGCATAACATAATGCCTCAGCCTCGGCAAACAAGGGCTTCACCGGGGATCCCCATTCACCGTACCGGTGGTGACTCAAGATGAGATGGAGCACTCTAAGCTTAAGCTCCTCGGGAAAACCGGTTATTCGCTCTATTTTATCTTCCACCATTCGATAGCCCAATACGATATGGTCCACAAGCCCTCCTGCTTCGGTGATGTCTATCCGGAATGCATATTCATACGCCGCGGTTTTCCCCACGTCGTGCAGGATGGCACCGGCAAGCAGCAAATCCCTGTTCAGTTCGGGATAAAGCGTGGAGATGGTTTCGCAGAGTTTCATAACAGACTGCGTATGCTCGATCAAGCCACCAATATAATTATGGTGATGTATTTTTGCGGCCGGTGCTTGTTTAAAGGACTTGACAAATTCCGGGTCGTTGAGGAACGAAAAAATCACGCGCTTTAAATAATCATCTTCTACACTCCCCGCAGCTTTTACGAGGTCGCCAAACAAGAAGTCTATATTCTTCGATGTCCGCGGCATATAGTCGGCGATGTCGTACGGTTCAGTGCTTCGTTCAATTCCCGCGGGTTCGAAGATTATCTGTAAGCGACCTCGAAAGGAATCTACGACGCCCTTTACACGAACGATGTCCCCGAGTTCGAACAAAGCTGCAACGTCTTCTGCTCTATCCCAGCACCGCGCCCAAATACTGCCGGTACTATCGCCCACTTTCAGCTGGAGATAGTATCCTTCCTTCGTGATAAATTCCCGCAGCTCCTTCTCCATCACCAGGAACGTAGAATCGACAGAGCTACCAGGTCGTAAATCCTTTACCTTTTGGTTTTCACTCATTTTAATCCCGATCTACACCTACAAAGCTTGTAGTGCTTTTTTATTTCTGTTCCAGTTCTTTCAGCATCTCGTCCATTGAATAGATGCCGCTTTTTTCTTTCCTGCTAATCCATTCAATGGCCTTGATTGCACCCTGAGCGAATGCTTCTCGACTCTGTGCGCGGTGTGTTATCTCCACGCGTTCCCCTTTGCCGGCATATAAGACGGTGTGCTCACCAACGATCTCACCCGCACGTATTGCATGTATTCCGATTTCCTCCGCCGTTCGCTCTCCTGTAATGCCCTCCCTATTATAAACAAACCGTCGCTCTCCTTTTGGGGTATACGTGGATAAGATCTCCGCGGCTTTCAATGCGGTTCCACTCGGGGCGTCCTTCTTATGCGCGTGATGCATCTCGATAATCTCCATGTGATACTGATATGCTTGGAGCTGTCGTGCGGCCTCTGCAATCAATTTCCAAAAGACGTTCACGCCAATCGAGAAGTTCGGTGAGATAATAGCAGGTACATGGCCTGTAATAGCTTCTTCCAGCACCTTGAACTGCTCTGGTGAAAAACCCGTTGTGCCTACCACGAGCTTTACGTTGTTACGAGCGGCAACTTTAACATTTTCAACTGCTGCTGTAGCGTTAGTAAAATCCACGAGCACGTGCGGTCTAACCTTTTTTAAGATGTTCTCCATATCCTCGGGACTTGCTACTTTTATTCCCGGCGCCAGTTCGTCCCCAACACCGTGTGGGTCAAAACCTGCCACCAATTCCATCTCATCGTTCTCTAAAATTCCGGTTATAACTTGGCCACCGGTCCTCCCTTTTGCTCCGGCTACCGCTACTTTTATTGCCATGGATAAACATCAGTCCTTCTTCTTTTTATAAACTAATGTGACAGGCTTTAACTATAGTTTAAAACTGCACTTAAGAAACAAGTCTGCTTACGGGAGCAGAAAGGATTATACGGGACTTTATAAGCGCAAAGGCACAATTAAATGCTATCAACTCAAAAGCAAAAGCACCAGCTACGAAAGGAATGTTCTCAGGACCTTTAATAAGCAAATTCCAGTAAAAGTAAAGGATCAGAAACGTAATAAAAGCTGGAATGTCAATACTAATCAGCAGCTGTTTAGCCTCCTTCTTTTCTTCAACTCCTAAATCCGATTTTGTCCACTTCCAAAAGTGGTACAGCGTCAAGATAAAAGAAAGGGCCAAGACGATTAAAAGATGCATATCAATTTCCCAAGACGGTGTTGGTCCGACAAAATAACAATAAGTGATTAGCGGACCAACTATTATGATTAATAAGATGAAGAGAATTAAAAACATAAAATCGTAAACTAGTTGAGAGTCACCCAATTTTTTAAGCTCAAGGCCCGTTGCTAATATCCCAAATAAGACTGTTCCAAGCAAGCTGAAAACTCTAAAACGCTCAAAAATGTCCAATGACGTGAATAGCCTAAAACCAGTCAAAATCCCAAAATTTACTATTATAATAAAAACGATGAAAGCGAATATGTACACTTTTTTCTCTATTGTCATCTTTCCACTCTCCTCTCCCATTTTTATTCTTTCTCCAATTTTCTCCTTTGTGACTTAAAATCTTCTTTCATATGTGATGATTTAAAAGGGGCATCAACTAAAAATAGTGCAGTATATAAATTAAATAAAAAGTTCCAAAAAGAAGCAAGATAAAATCAATTTTGCTAATCTTTAAATGCGGGGGCAACATAATTTTTCTATTAGTATCATAGCCTCGTGCAATCATTGCATTCGCATAATCCTGAGAAATATTTATAGATTGAAGAATAATTGGCACCATAACCGCTTTAAGTCCTAAAAATGTCCTTTTGAAATTGAGAGGATTGATGCTAAACTCAACCCCTCTTAATCGTTGAAGCGAAATTATATTTTTTATTTTTTGCTCAAGAAACATCAATCCCCCCAAACTTGCTGATAAAGCTATTCCAATTTTTTTCGTAACTTGGTTGCTTAATAAAATTAGGGCGATGTCTGTAGGATTAGTGGTATATGAATATATACTCCCTACAATAATAACATTAAAGAATCTTATGTAAGTTATTATCATAGTTTTGACAGCTATGTATGAAATTCCATGTTCTATCAAGCTAAGAAAACTTATGAAAGGAACCAACAAAATCAAATAAGTCCTTAGGGTTTGCAACAGTTTGACCGGAATTTTGCTGAGTAACAAAATTACTAGTATTATGAATGTTGTAAAGATAAGAATTTCAATGTTGCTAAAAAAGGAGGCTAAGAGTATCACAAACAATAGCAAATAAACCTTAACAATTGGATTAATTTTGCTCAAAGGAGAGACTATTGGTACCCAGCTAATTTTCATAGATTTTTACGACCTCCTTTGATAATTCATCCCAGGTTTTAGCATTAGGAAAAGCTTTCCACATACACCATAGTTCAGGCACTTTTAGTTTAATCTTTTTAATGGTCTGCTCATCTATGATATATCGAGGATTACCCTGTGCTACCACTTTACCCTCATTCATAATAATAAGATAATCAGACAGAGGAATGAAGGTATCTACATCATGTGTTAAGTATATCGTGCCAAAAAGAAAGGATTATAAAGATGAACAATCCATTTTCC
>CAYNTR010000018.1:0-27204 GCA_964400255.1 uncultured Halobacteria archaeon | reverse complement strand
TCGATACTAAGTTGAGGGTCTGGTGTTCGGAACCCTATGGTTTCGGAAGTACTGCTAAAAGGGAACACGATTTCATAGAGGAGTTTGATAGGGAGCTTGGCTTAAATAAGAAATCTCTTAAACTATGGGGTAAACTTTCTCAAGATTGGATTCACACTAAAGGAGTTGTAAATAGGATTGTAGACAGAATAACTGAAAAGTCAGCTGCGCCCTCATGGACTTTTATAATCCCTATAAAATATGCAGAGACTGACTTAGATACTATTGAGGAATTAGGTAAGGGAATATCTCAATTTAGGAGTCTATTAAAGGATGCAATAGGGAAATGTCCGCAGGAATAGAGTTTTTAAAGGAGATAGTGAAGAAGGGAAGGGAAAATAGTAAATAAAGCCTATACAATGGGGATGCACCCGAATTTCATTCCGAGTGTGGCGTGGTTTGGGCTCTGAGGTGATGTAGGAGAGGAGAGGGCTACTCCGAAGTTGTTATCACTGCCTGAGCTGATAGTCCCTCTGCAATGAGCTTTGCGAATTCATTTGCACCTCTGTGCCCATTCAGCACGGGTATAACATATTTACCATCCTCGTCTATGCACACCACCCAGGGATCTTCTGTTTTTTTCTTAGGCTCTATTGCCCTCACCACCACACCCATGGGGAGAACAGCAACGATGTTCTTCTTCGCTCTGAAACTTTCCCGTATCGCCCTATAAACGCTTTTTACTCTCTTATCCGCACGAGTGCAGGTGAGCGTGTCCAGGCAGATCAGCTCCGCATTGAACCCTCTTTCCAAAAGATCGCATTTCACCTTTTCTGCAATTGCAACTGATTTCTGAGCAAGTGAGAAAATGGCAATCATTTCTTTTTCGTCTCCTTTCTATAACCACAGATTACACTGATTTTCACACAAAACCTTTTCTTAGAAAGAAAAGCTTTACCAACAACTTTTTTTATCTTCGATAAAAACCTTGACTAAACCCCCCCTTAGTTTTCCTTTTAGCACAGGTCTTCTTTTCTGCGAAGCGTTTTGATCAAACTTTCTTAAAGTTTGAAAGCAAAAGTGTTGTTTGTGTTAATCTTGCGAGTGGTTTTTTCACCTCCCGAATACAATTTTGAAAAACCTGCTTTTTCAAGCACATCACCCACAATTATCACTGACTGGCTCTTTACACCTGCATTCCTCACCTTCTCGGTTATGTCACCCAAAGAGCCTCTTATTATCTTCTCTTCCCTCCATGATGCTTTATGAACTACAGCTACGGGTGTCGTGAGGGGATAGCCGACGCACAGTTCTGAAATCACGTCGTCAATGAGATGAACACCAAGAAAAATGACCATCGTCGCACCATGCTTGGAAAGCTCTTTTATACTTTCTCCAGCGGGCTTACCCGTCTTTCCAAACGGTTTCGTGATTATCAGCGTTTGAGATATACCAGGTGAGGTGAATTCTCGTTTTAGGGATGCAGAAGCAGCGGAAAAAGAAGATACACCAGGTACGAGCTCGAATTCGATATTTTTTGAAGCGAGAAACTCCATCTGTTCTTGAATAGCGGAATAGAAGCTCAAGTCGCCGGAATGGAGCCTCACCACTTTCTTTCCCTCGTTTACAACAAATTTCTCGTAAATGGCGGAGATTTCTTCTCTGTTCTTACCATAACTGTCGATCAGTATCGCGTCATCCCTCGCGTAGCTTAAGATATCCTGATGGATAAGCGAGCCCGCATATAGTATCACATCGGCACTCTCTATCTCCCGTTTCCCTCTCAGCGTGAGCAATTCCGGGTCACCCGGTCCTGCACCAACAAAGACTACTTTCATTTTCATAACCACAAGATTACACATAAGCCCTTTCAGGGCTTGCGGGGACATGGGGCAGAGCCCCATAATTTTCACAAGATACTTTTTTAAGAAAGAACGCTTTACCAAATAACTAGTTTTTGATAAAACTTTTTTCTAAAAAGTTTTAGTGTTGATCTTGTGGAATCTCGTGGTTCTGTACCACTATCCTCCTTCGTTACGATCAGGGTGGAGAGGTAATGGGCTGGTTGTTTTATCTCACTGAGTTTTCCCCAAACCAGTTCTTGATCCTCGAATCCAACTTTAATGCCTAAAACGGCTTTCTTATTGCCCAGCATCTTTTCAATCGCCTCTCTATTTTTGGGTTTGAGGAAGATCAGGGAATCGGAATTTTGTATCACTCGACGGGCATTATCATCCTCTTCTTGTACATCAGGGATTATAGAAACGATTTCGTCTCCCTCTGCAATAGGGACTTTAGCCAGAGCGGAACATGCGGAGAAGGATGTAACACCAGGTATGACTTCCACCTCCTCCACCTCTTCTTGAAAGACGTCTAAAAATTTGTAGAATGTGGAGTACAAACTTGGATCTCCAAGGGTAACAAATGCGATGGTTTCACACCCTTTCCCCCTTTCTAATACTTCTTCTTTAGCCTTTCCCCAATAGAATTCCAGTTCTTCCTCATTTCTGGTCATCGGGAATAGTGACTCGACAATAAGGGGTCTATTCTCATTCCTCTCTTCGATATATCTCTCGATTGTAAGCAATGCCAAGCTCCTTTTTCCCTCTCGCGACTTCGGAGCAACTATCATATCCACTTTTTTAAGTATCTTATACGCTTTCAATGTGAGCAGTTCCGGGTCGCCCGGTCCCACTCCGATTCCATACAGCTTGCTGATTCTCATTTCTTGTCTCCGTAGATTAGAAATACCGGATATGAAGGAGCGAGGGCGGTTTTTCCTCCCAGGTCCTTCCCTTTGTTCAAGCAGATATTCAGAACTTCGGGATTGATACTCATCCTTTTCAATACGTCCATGGCTTCTACCACCGTCTCAAGTCTTACCGCGGCGATGATAATTTTCCCTCCTGTTTTAAGGTGCTCGAAGGCGTTTTCAAACGATTTTTCAAGATTATCCGTGCCGCCAAAGAAGATCACATCATAACTGGTGCTCAAATCAACATTCTCCATCTCACCAAAAATAAGCTCGATTTTATCATTTAATCCAAATTTTCCTATGTTCTTTCGTGCAGTCTCAAAATTATCTTCGTCTTTCTCCACCGCCGTGACCTCGCAACCTAACTTCGCGAATTCGATTGATATGCTGCCAGAGCCCGTGCCAACGTCTAAAACTCGCTCCACCCCTTTTATCCTCGCTTTTGATACGATGAGTGCACGGATTTCTTCTCGCGTTAAGCCTGCTTTCGACCTCGAGAATAAATTGTCGGGTATTCCCGAACTTTTATAGTTCCATTCTTCTTCTCGCATTCTCCTCACCCTTCCAAGTAAACTTCAACGTTCTTTACTGCCATGGTTTCCCTTCATTGCTTTTATCAGCTCCTCAACGCTCCTTGGTGGCACCCCCGGGTTTTCACTCGTCGCCACCGCCATCTCGATACCTTTGTATAGCTTCAACACCCTCGGCATGGCAAGCCGTGCCGACTTAATAACCGACTCATCACTCAATACCTCGTATGGCTTACCGGATTTTACGATTTTCCCTTCCACTATAACCATCACCCTATCAGCCCACTCATAGGCAAGTTCGACATCATGGGTCGCGACCAAAACACTCATGTTGTTATTCTGCTTGCACAGTCTATCAATGGTGTTCAGCAAATCGTCTGAACTTTCGGGGTCTAATCCCGTTGTTGGCTCGTCTAAAACTAATATCTCGGGTTCCATAGCCAGGACTCCTGCTATTGCCACCTTTTTCTTCTCTCCTTCACTCAATTCATGTGTCTTTCGATCCCGCAAGTCCTCGATATTGATCTCGCTCAGTGCTCTGTTCACCCTTTTTTTCACCTCATCATCCCGCAACCCCAAATTCACCGGACCTAATGCTGCATCTTGAAACACGATTGGAGCCACAATCTGATCGTTAGGATTTTGGAACACTATTCCTACATGCTTTCTCACTTCGGTAAGGGCTTTTTTATCATGGCCGAGCGGGTTCTCTAATATGTTAACCAATCCTTTATCAGGTATCAACAGCCCGCTCAAGAGCAGTAAGAGCGTTGTCTTCCCGGATCCGGTACTCCCCACGAGCGTGGCCTTCTCTCCTCTTCTTAGCTCCAAATCTGCCCCTTTTAGCACCCATTTACGCTTATCATACGAAAACCATAAGTCCTGAACCTCCACAACCTTGTCCGTATCAGTCAAATTTTATCCCCCCACTAGTATTCCGAGTAAACAAGCATCGAATAGAATCATGAGAACGAGAGAAGGTGAAATAACGTGGCTTATCCCTTTGTTCTCGCTTGCGGTCTCTCTTCCTAAGGTTAAAGAAGGCATTTTGCCCGCATAACATCGGGCCTCTAAGGCCAGTTCCATCTTCTGCGATTTCTTGAGCAACCGTACGAGCATAGAAGAAAGAAGCAGGCTTAAAGATTTTATCCTGTTTCCCCGTAAGTAACCCAGACGCGCATTTTGAGCTGTCATCGTACGTTCCATCTCATCTATCAGCACAAAAATCAATTTATAGGTCATAAAAGAAAGCTCTATTACTATTTCAGGCACCCGGAACTTCCTCATCGTCTCCAATATGTCCGCTATTGGCGTGGTCATTATCAGGAAAAAGAGGCATGAAATTCCTGCCAGTGACCTCATCATCAGTAGAGCACCTAATTCTAACCCTTCTCGCATCATGGAAAGTTGCAGCCCTGCTATGGAAAAGGTGAGCACGGGCACGGAGCCCCGTAAAAAGGCTAACACGAATATAGAAGGCAATAAAAAGGTTAGCGGTATCACTAATAGTTCCACATAATGCTTGATTCGTACGCCACTCCAGGTGGTTATGGAGGACATCGTAAAGAAGACGAGCAGGAATAGAAATGGTGAACGGGCATAAACAGCAATAATAAGCGTGAAAAGGGAGAAGAATATTTTCTCCCCTGCTCGCAGGGTTCCGAGCTTATTTGAAACGGTGTAGCCTTCTAAGGTGTGATGTAACTGCATCCTATCTCTCGCTCTCTTTTCTACCCTTTAACAACCCGAAATAATAGCCTATTATTAGCGAACCGATAGCTGCTTGAAGCGCGAAGAGAAGAGATTCGATTTCCGCACTCGGCGGCTCCCAGACGGGATCAGCCCAGGGCTCGTAGTTTAAACTCTCTTCTATTAGCTCCATTCCCTGACCATCTGCGCCACTCCAGTCCGCTTTTGGAATCGCGGTCGTCAGAGCGAGCAAAGAGAAGAAAGAAATCACAAGCAAGACAGCAATGATTTTTGAGCCCTCAAGCTTCACTTCTGCTCACCCCCTTCGCTTGCCACATCTCCACGCCCACTCCGTGTTCCTGCAAAAGCTTCAACGCCAGTGCTACCGTTAAGCCCTCGACAATAGCAAGCGGGACCTGCGTGACTGCAAATATGCCAAAGAACGCCTCAAAAGAGAGTAAAACACCGCCTTTTGTCGCAGGAAACGCTGCTGCCAACTGCCCGGCAGTCACCACGTAAGTCATCAGGTCGGCAACGAAAGCCGCGATAAAGCCTGAAGTCAGGAGTCCCGCTTTCATCTTTCTAACGGTCATATAAGCCAGCCAGCCCACTAACGGTCCTGCTATCCCCATTGAAACCGTATTTGCACCCAGCGTTGTTATCCCTCCGTGTGCTAATAACAGTGCCTGGAAGAGCAACACGATGATCGATAAGAAAGCAGTAATGCTCGGTCCAAACAATACTACGCCTAGGCCCGTTCCCGTGGGGTGAGAGCAACTCCCGGTGACCGAAGGCAGTTTCAGGGCGGAGAGGACGAATATGAAAGCCGCAGTAACCGCCAGTAAGGGCATTACGCCCAGCTCTTTTTCCCGCAACTTCTTTGCTCTGTAAATTCCGTAAGCCACTATCGGGATAGCAAGTGCATACCACACCACACACCACTCGAGCGGCAAAAAGCCCTCTGCTATATGCATGATTTATTTATCGCCTCTGTAAGTCTTATGAAAGAACAGCTATTTAAAAGCCTAATTTTGGGTAACATATGTTACCTAAATGGCTAAATACTCGGGCGGTGCTTTGCAGTGCTCCTTTCTCAGGAATAAGCAACTTCGAAGTCGGTACATCTAAAATACTTACGTTTCCCTTTATTCCCGAATTTTTCTGCCGCCGAGCTTGTAACCCGCATAGATGAATGAGAGAATAACTAAAACTGCTATAATTCCCACCAGCGGAGTTGCAGAGATAGGAAAACCTTCTTCTCTCGCTACTTCTTCCATCACTTTTCCTACTTTTACTACTTCTTCCTCACCCACACCGCCCTTTCCCGCTGCTGACAACACTTCTTTATTATATTTCACCGCTGTTCCAGTGCTTATCACTCCCGGGGCTGAAAGGACACCGGCAATATATTCACGTAAAAGAGGGTTTCCGCACGTATGATGGCAGCACGTCACTCCATGCTCAGCAACAGATTCGGCATAGTCTTTAGCGAGTTCCTCAAGAACTTCTTCAGAAGGATGCCAGTATCCTTTTCTCGACACCTCAAGCATTCTCGCAGTGATTGATTGGTAGGCATAAGGATTTACTTCAAAAAATTCCTCCAATCCGAGATCGTATTTGTCCATAACATAGACTTCATAAGTTTCGTTCCACATCCTTTCTGTGATAAGCTCAGGCACAGTTACATCCCATCCCCACTGGTACTCTACGAATTTTGCCAGCTCTCTCGCTCCTGCATACCCCTCCTCCTTCATTCCTGTGATCCACTTCGGACTGAAATATCGCGCTCGTTGCTCCCTTGTGAGATAGCTGCTCAGTTCTTCGATTTGTTCTTCTCCGGGATTCCTCTGATTGCTTATATAAAGGTCAGGTGTTTCTCCTTTTGTGTTTCTGACTGCTAAAGCTAACCCACCCAGATATTGGAAATAATCATCGTTGTCCATCACGCCATTCAGGTTAGAGCTTTGACTATGTAATGCAACATCCACTCTTTTCAGATTCTCCTCAAATACTCCTGCATGCTGAATGCCCCATGTATCCTCGCCATATACGTGGCTCAATCTTTTAATGTAAAGATTGGCAAGTTTTGTCTCATTTTCCCATGTATTGCTGGCAGCCACCGCATCATCTAAGTTCGTTCCATAAGCTCCGGGCGATTCCGAAAATATCCTTGCCTTTGAGAGATTACTTGCCACAGATTCGTTATATCCTTCGTTTAGAAGGCGCGAATAAATAGAAAAAGAGTTTTCGCGTGCATAGTTCCTGAATTCTTCTTCGGTTGCGTTAGAAGCAAGCTTAACCGCCTTGTCAATGAGTCTTACCTTATCCGGGAACGTATCTTTATAAAGTCCTGAAGTGGTAACTAAAATATCTATCCTTGGTCTTCCAAGCTCCTCAGAACTGATGAGTTCGACGTCAACTACTTTGTCTCTCCCGTCCCACACCGGCTTTGCGCCCAACAAGTATAAAATCTCTGACTCTGTGATTCCCTGATGTCTCATTGTTTCGACAGACCAGAGCACGAAAGCGACTTTATTTGGATATGCTCCTTTCTTTTCTAGTTGTTCGGCTATTAGCTGGTCTGCGAGTTCTTTCCCTATTTCCCATGCTTCTTTTGTGGGCACGATTCGGGAATCAAAGGAATAGAAATTGTTTCCGGTAGGAATAGCCTCCGGACTTCTAATTGGGTCATTTCCCATTTTTGGTGGGACATACCTTCCTTCCAAGCCCGCTAATATTCTGGGAATCTCAATATCGCAACCAGCGATAGCCGCGCTATATTTTAGCGCAAGTTCAAGATCAGTTGTTATGTTCTCTGACAGTGTGCCCAGGAGTTTATACTGGGCTTCCTCAACGGAAGTATTGTTGATAATAACCTCTTCCAGGAGTTCATCGAGCATTGTTTTATTACCCTCAAGAAGGGCAACATGATCAATATTATAAACTGCATCGACATCTTCTTCATATTCCTCTCCCAGCATTGACTTTACCATCTTAATCAGTCCTTCTCCTTCAGGAGGCTGACTCAACGTGTGCAAGCCGTAAGGTATGTATTCAGAAGAGAGTTCGTGAAGATACTGGTGCACTTTTCCTCTTATCACCAACTCCTCAAACTCTTCTAAATTCGCGTCTCTTAGCTCCTCTACTGAGAAGTTAACGTCTTCATCAATTCCCATCCCTTCACAGAGGTCCAGTATTGATTGCCGATATTCTTCCTTAAGGCGAGGGTCTGTCGTATCCATGTAAAGATGAATCTTGTGATGAAGCTCAGAGAAGTTTCCGTATAATCCTGAACTCTCAATCGGAGGTGTCAGATGATCCACAATAACAGCATTTCCTCTTCTCTTCGCCTGTGTCCCTTCACCAACGTTATCCATCTCATAGGGATAAATGACCGGCATATCCTGTATCAGAATAGCAGGCCAGCAGCTTTCTATTGATAATCCACTCTCCTTACCCGGCAGCCACTCCTGTGTTCCATGCTTTCCAAAGTGTATAATTGCACCTGCCTTGTACTCCCGGTTAAGCCAGAAGTAGAAGGCTATGTATTGGTGGTGAGGAACTAATTCTTTATCATGGTACAGGGCTGTGTTATTTTGCAGTATCCCCCTTGTTGGTTGAGGGGCAAGTATTACATTTCCCAATTTTATTACTGGGAACACAAAATACTTCCCTGTAGTGTTTTCATACACCATCAAATCGCCTGGAGGATCGCCCCATTTCTCTATTACTTTCTCTCTACTCTCGTTCGGAAGCCCATTAAACCACTCCTCGTATTTATTCACCGGGAATAAGACCACAGATTCGTTCTCTGCCATATGTTTGAGTTCCCCGGGAGCCCAACTGCCTATATTCCTCCCTTGACGAATCATCAAATCAACGAACTCAGTTTCGTTAGGAACTTCTCCTTCCACCCCGTAACCTTCTTCTTTCATCGCACCAAGAAGCATTTCCAAACTCGGTGCTATGTTCAGATAACATGCGCCAAAATTGTCTTTCCCGCCTCCATGATTGTAGTATATAACTGCTATTCTTTTCTCAGAATTATCTTTGTTCCTGAGTTCAATCCAGGAGATGGTTCTGTTTACTACCCATTTTATCTGGTCTTCTATGGGCTCGTAATATGAGTAGCCGGTTACCGGGTCAATTGAGTTCCCTCCTATCACTACATGCTCTATTGCCCCATCTAACTCTGGCTGAGCTATTTGCCATGGAATTCCAATACATGGAATCCCCTGCTCACTTTCCCTCCACTCTGTTTCATTCTCGGAAGAAAGCTGTATCAAATTCATAACCGGGACATCAATCCTCTCCAAATCCTTTAACCCTTCTTCAGGAGAGTCATAACTTATTCTAAAGGCTTTCAGGGAAAGGATGATATCTGGTTTTGCTTCTTCAAGGAGGAAGGGACTCGTTTCTTGATACGCCGCAACCACATTTATTCCCCTCGCTTCAAGAGACCGGATAAGTTCGTCAACAACTTTTAAGTCACCGGTTGCATAATGTGACTTGTAAAACAGTATTCCAGCAGTGGGCTTGCCTGGATCAGGCTCGTACCATTCTAGATATGCGTCTAAACTCTCAAAAAGCTCCTCTGCTTCCGGATGGTATATCGCATCTTCTGGCAAAACCAGTGGTGGTTTCACTTCAAGGTCCATACCGCAAAAATTCGCAGCCAAATAAACCAAAAGCCTTTTTGCGTTATCAGTTCCGCCATTTCCCCAGTACTCCTCAATCCAAGGATGCTCATCCACATTCACATTTCCTAAATCAGTCTCTCCAGAGTGTATGACAATTATCTTTGCCCCCGCGTCCTTTCCTTCTCTTATCCTGCTCTCTAATTCCATTTGAAACTCCGACCCCAGCATCTCCAGGAAGATAACATCGTATCCCCTTAAACTCGCGGGTATTCTCGAGATTTCTTCGGCTGTGTAAACAGTAACATTAAAACCTAAATCCTCAGCAGCATCTGTGAGCAGACCTTTATAGCCTGCATAACCCATAATGAAACACATGTCGCATTTATTATCCTTTCCCTGAGCGGGTAATGCGCTTTGAAAGACAGAGAGGCAGAGAAACAAGCACAAAATGAAAACTATTAACAGCCCAATTATCTTCACTTCTTCTCTTCACTCTCCAATTCCACGGGAACATAAATAATCTCGCCGGTTTCCAATTTGTAAGCGGTTCCGAGTATTTTCCCGTTCCCTCCCGCAGTTTCGTTGGTCATTTCCAGGTGCTTTATCGTCGTCCCTTCTTTAATGATGATCTCCATATCTTCTCCGCCTGGATTCTTCACTATGGTTACATTAGACTGCTCAGAAAGAAGCTCAGGTAGATGTGAGGAGAAAGCAAAGGCAATGAGCAATATTACCGCAAAAGCCATTGCTACATCGAATAGATTAGCCAATCCACGCATAGGGTCTTCCTCTTCTCCAATAATATCTCTATACCTCCTTCTTCTTGCCATTATCATCACCTCCTAAAACTTCCACCACGTATTCCATATCACTCAGGTCTTGAGAATACCATCTCCTTTTGATCGTCGCCATAACGTAGTTTATTCCTCCAATAAGCAAACCCAGGACGGTGGTGCTGAATACAACGATCAAATTTGTAGCCATTTCACTTATGTTTCCCGAAGCCAAATTCATTAACGCCGGACCCATGGGTATTAACGTCCCCATTAGCCCCAGCATCGGCCCTACCCTGATTAATATCCTTTCCTTCTCAGTTCTCTCCCATACAGTTATCTCATATTCTTGTAGAAGCTTTTCAGCCTCCGTTTTGAAATTCCACTTTCCAATAAACTCAGAGAGGTCGTTAATAAACTTGGAAAATAAATAACTTGAACCACTACTTCTAACGGTTTCGGAAGCTTTTCCTATTTCTCCTCCCACTAATAACTTTTTTGCCTCACCGCACCCTGTTCTAAGCTTATGTAAATCGCGATTCCTGGAAGTATATTCAGAGAAGAACGCACCTATTTCTACAAATGAATAGAGTAAAAGGACAAGTAGCCCGATTATCACCGGATACAATAGCGCTAAGGTTACCGTGTAAAGAGTAGTTAACAGTGCCTCAGAGACCATCTATTCACCTCCTTTATTTTATGCCTTAAGAAACCAATGAAAAAGAGGAAAATAATGATAAGAATGAAAAGAACCAAATTTTCCAAAGGCATGGAAATGCGTAAAGGTGCTGCTTGCATATTACTCGCCTTAATATACGCGGGTATGAGTAAAACCGATAGGAGATAAAAACTTCCGATAAATATCATTACATTGCCAAGGTTAACAGGGCTTTTCTTAAACTTCCGAGAAAGCAAAGAAGTTACTGGGATTGTTATAAAAAAGATGATACCAACAGAAGCTCCTATTTCCAAACTGTTCAAGTCAGTATAAGCTGCTAAAGTAGTGCAGGAGATAAAAATGGCAGTCAGGCAGATAGGACAAGGGATAGAAAGAAGCAGGAAGCTGTGCCTGGAGATATCATGCCTTTTTGAATTCCATTCCTTCACCGTGTGTATCCCTGCCGCCAGCATAGCTATGGAAAGGAGTGTAAAAAGGACAGCATAACCCGTGGTAACATCTCCGCTAAAAATCAACTGGTTAACACTGAGCGGAACTAACACAAGTAATTGATTAATTCCAATTGAGAGGAGAAGATATGTTCCTCCGATGTATAAAACTTCCTTCTTTTTTAAACTTGCTAATCCGCACCCTATCCCTGCTTTTGCTCCGAGAACAAAAATACTCAAAAAGACCGCAATAAAAAGTCCTGGTATCTGATTCATTTACTTACAGTCGCCTCTCTTTTTAATTCTTCCACTGCGTTCTTTAATTTCTCCTCATATCCCTTCCACGTGCTCTTAACGTGAATTATGGGTATTATCGCCTCTGTAAGTCTTAGAAAGAATGGCCATTTAAATATTCACTTCTGGATAAGATATGTTATCCCAATGGGTAAATAATCGCCAGTGCTCGTCTGTCAAGGAAAAGTTATTTTAGCTCCTGTTTACCAATTCCAGCGTCATTTCGCAGCTTTTAGGAAGCGGAGGAACGCTTTATCGTTTCCCAAAGCGTGAAGGTGCGTGTATGAAGCGAGAACATTTTCTCTGAAGATTCCATCCCGCTTATTTACTATTCCGACACCTCTTAGAAGTTTGTAGGCGAAATACACCGTTGTATCGGCATCGAGATTCACCGTTGAGTAATGGAACTCGTGTCCCCGGAATCGCTCACCTTTTCGGAATAGCAGGCAGTCTGTTTCTGAAACCGCTTCGACATAGCCCACAGCATGAAGCCTCTTCGTGAGCCGTGCGTCACCTTTGAATAAGCCGAGCATATCCCTGCTTTCCAGTTGCTCAAGACAGTAAAGCAAGCCGCCGCACTCCGCGTAGAGCGGAGAGCCATGTCGAACCGCATCACCGAGGGCCTCCCGTAAAGAGACGTTCGCCTCGAGCTGTGCTGCGTAAAGCTCCGGATAGCCGCCGCCGATGTAGAATGCATCCGCATCGGGTAAAGAGTCACGAAGTGGAGAAAACGGGACGATTTCAGCACCGAACTCTCGTAAGACCTCCAAGTTCTCGGGATAGTAGAAACAGAACGCCTCATCCATCGCTACCCCCACTCTGACGCCATCAACAGCCCTTAATCGGGACTCGGGCTCTGCACCTGGAATCTCAACCGTTGTCGATTCAAGCAACGTATCCAGGTCTACATGCTCCTCTACGAGCTTTGAAAAGCTGTTCAAGAGAGAGGGGTCAATTTCATGAGACATGTAGAGTCCCAGGTGTCTCTCAGGGATTCTCACGGCTTCGTCCCTTGGAATAGCCCCAAAGACCCTCGTAACACCTCTTAAAGCGTCTTCGAGCATTTCTCTGTGTCGTTCACTTCCAACTCTGTTCAAGATGACACCGGCAAACTTGAGCGATGGGTCAAAGGTCTTGTATCCGTGGACCAGGGCAGCAACGCTCCCCGCAAGCTTAGAGGCATCAACAACAAGCACTACCGGGATGTCCAGGAGTTTCGCAATGTGGGAGGTGCTTCCTGCTCCGCCAGCGGAAGAGCCGTCAAAGAGCCCCATGACGCCCTCCACGACGTTTACCACTGCCGCATTTGCCCTGAACGAGCGAAGAACGTCCGAAGCTGGCATCATGAAGGTGTCGAGGTTTCTCGAAGGTTTTCCCGCAGCAAGTGTGTGCAAGCTTGTGTCTATGAAGTCAGGTCCTACTTTGAAAGGCTGGACTTCAAGTCCTCGACGACGAAAAGCAGTGACAAGTCCGAGCGAGACCGCAGTCTTTCCCACTCCACTGTGCGTGCCGCCAATTACGAAAGCCGAACTCATAGCAGTCATGCCTTTACTTCACCTCTGGGTGCTTTTCAGGACGATACACAACTACACCGTGCTTACATAAATCATAACCAAACGCGCCGTATTTTGTCTGAAATCCTTCACAGGTGTAAATTCTTCCGGTTTTCACCGTATTTTCATTACCCAATTCTGTGCGATCCATCATATCCCTACCACGTGCTCTTAACTCTTCTGATCAAGGTTTCCTTCTTAAATACCCGTTTATTTGGATAATAACTATTATCTAGTAGGAAACCTTCCCGGTATCCCTTCATGACGAACGGTACTTTAAATCCCTCCAAGGTTTGGTTGAGGCTATCTTTACAGATTAATTTATTACTTCATTCTCATTCCAGCGCCTCGTTCACGCGATCCAGCAAGATATCCACGATTCGCTCATCTGCCCCTATTGGCTTTGCCTGGGTAAGCGTAACATCTCTACCCAAATCTTGCCAGGCACCCGCGAAAGCGATTTTTAACTTCTCGGGGATATCCTCTTTGGTATGCGCCCCGTCAGCTAAAAAGACCGGCTGTGCCACGATATTCTTCATCCCGTCTCTAGCAAGGCTTCTCAGTACTTCTTCAATACCCGGCGAGTTCAACTGCATGAAGGCAACTCTTACCGCCTTATATATCCCCCGCTTTTCCAACCTCTTGCCCAACGATTCTAACACTTCCTTGTTGTAGGGTAAGGCACTCCCATGTCCGATTAAAACGACCGCAGTATCTTCTCCCTTCTCGCTCAAGTCTTTGCTCTCTTCTCTGGTCAATCTTATCACCTTCTTTCTACTATGTTTGAGAAACGATCTTGGCTCCTAAAAATGTAATCACCGTAAACAAGTTTCGTTTTTTGTCTGATGGATTTGCGCACATTAAAAACCCCGGATCTCAGGATGACGAGAAAAAGCTTATTGCGGTATTATAAATTCCAGGAATTCATAAATCCCCTGCCTTATACCTCTCTCTTGTCCGCCTTCTGATTTCTTGGCCCACACCCATCATCTCCTTGGGTTGTAGTGCCCCGGGGATTGAGGTCTGCGTGTTACTGTAAATTTTCAGTGCCAACTCACGGAACAAATCGGCAATGGCACTCTCAGGTGCATATTCAATGACGGTATTACCCACAATCTCGGCTTCGGCAATCTGATGCGCGTTAGGGATATGCCCGATGACGTGTGAACCAACCTTTTCGGCAAAATCGTGCACGACATTATCGTCATCAAGGATACCCCGTACGTTATAAACGATACCACCCAATGGTGGCCCTCCTTTGGTCGCGAACTCACTGATACCTTTGCAAATATTGTTCGCCGCGTAAAGAGCGAGATAATCCGCGGATGTTACGATATAAACCTCGTCAGCGAGGCCCTTCCTCAGCGGCATTGCAAAACCGCCGCAGACGACATCCCCGGGTACGTCGTAGATCACCACGTCCGGCTTGAGTTCTTCAAAGGCATTGAGCCTCTTAAGCAGGTCGATTGCAACAATGACTCCTCTACCAGCGCATCCAACGCCTGGCCTTGGGCCTCCACATTCGGCGCAATAAACACCCCCATAACCTTCATAGATGATCTCGTCGAGTCTGATTCTATTCCCCTTCACCAGCCCCTCAAGGCCCAACTGCTCTATACCTTTATCTCTTGAGGTCTCCAGAATGGTGGATATCTCAACCTCGCCGCGCAAGTTCCTCGTGCAGTCGTGCTTCGGGTCGCAGCCGATTATCATCACGGCAAAACCCTGCTCGGCCAGTGCAGCAGCTATGTTTGAGCTAACTGTGGATTTCCCAACGCCTCCTTTGCCATAAAATGCTAGTTGCCTCATTTTTAGCTGCCATTGCCTCTTTTATCTTCGAGTCCCCCCCTCCCCCCTCCTAGCTTCATACTCTTCTACCTCTTAGTCATACTAAACTAAATCTTTTTTGTTTAAAATCTACCATCCATAATATTATTAAGCGATAAAAGCATACATTAAGTGGGAGTATCATAAAAGGAGAAATCGTTCCTATCTATGCATGGGGGAGTGAAGAGAAAAGGGCCTTGAAACGCCTAAGAGAAAAATGAACGTTCCACGAGTGGTTATTGCGGGAGACAGAAGCTCTGCAGGTAAGACCACCGTTTGTATTGGATTATTGAGCGCTTTGCGAGAGAATGGCCTCGAAGTGCAGGGATTCAAGGTGGGACTGGACTATATAGATCCCGGCTTTCATACTTTAGTTTCTGGCAGGTCTTCAAGAAATCTGGACGGATTCTTGATGCCGCCCGACGTGGTGAGGGAAATATTTACGAGGGGTTGTGAGGGTGCAGATATTGCAGTGATCGAAGGCGTAAGGGGACTCTACGAAGGGTTGAATTATGACGACGATGTGGGAAGCACCGCGCAGATAGCAAAGATCTTGGACTGCCCGGTTATACTCGTGATTGACGCAGGCAGCATCACGAGGAGCGTTGCAGCGGTGGTTAACGGTTATAAAAACTTAGACTCCGAGGTACAGATAGCCGGAGTTATTTTAAACAATATTGGAAGCGATAGACATGGAGAGAAGGCGCAGAAGGCGGTGGAGAAGTACAGCGGTACAAAAGTTATCGGTAGGATACCTCGTAGTAGCGAGCTGAAGATCTCAATGCGGCATCTTGGATTGATTACCGCTACCGAATGCAAAAGCAGATGGAACGATTTTAGCAGCGTTTTTGATAAGATAAAAACATCAGTAGGGGTAAACGTAGATCTAAAAGCGCTGTTTGATATCGCGAACTCGGCGCGTCCTCTGGGGGTACCAGAGTCAAGGATCTTTAATGCGGGTAGAAGTGAAGGCGCCGAAGTAGGAATCGCAGTGGCTTTTGACGAGGCGTTCAATTTTTACTATCAGGATACCCTGGATTTACTCGCCCAGGAAGGTGCAGAACTCGTTTATTTCAGTCCAATAAGGGATACAAAGCTTCCGGAAGGTGTGGATGCCCTATATATTGGCGGTGGCTTCCCAGAGTTGTATGCAGAGGCGCTCTCCGCGAACACACGAATGCTCGACGCCGTAAAACTCTTTTACGATAATTATGGGGTTATATATGCCGAATGCGGGGGCTTGATGTACTTGATGGATGAACTCGAGTACAAGGGTGACTGTTTTGAGCTGTGTGGTGTTATCAAAGGGTCAGTGAGATTTGGAGAAAAGAGGGTCGTAAACTATGTGGAAGGGGAGATCCAGAGGGATTGCATTGTGGGTAAGAAAGGCCGCAGGTTTAAAGGTCATGAATTCCACCATTCTGAAATAGTGCTTGAGGGAAACAGTGATTTTGCTTATAAAGTGCTCAGGGGAGAGGGTATACGAGATCGTATGGATGGTATTATAACAAAGAACTGCCTCGCTTCCTTTGCCCATCTTCATGCAGCTTCGTATACCGAGTTTGCCAAAAATTTTGTTACTAGTGCGAGAACATTGAGGACCTCGCTCACTGCTGTGGAATAAGTCTATCGAGTGAGGGTGCTTTAGACATGCATCTTGTGAAAATAGGCTGTCAACCTTTTCAGAATATGGCATTATTTCATGCGCACTGAGGATCTCAAGGACACCTGAGTCGAAAAAAGAAAAACCTTAAAAAGATTGGCGAGCTATGGGAACATACATCATGCTTCCCCTCTACCTCGACATTTCAGATAAAAGAATAATTGTGTTTGGCGGGGGCAGTGTTGCGGAGAGGAAAATATGCCAGATCTTGGAAACGAGTGGGGACCTAAAGGAGGGGGAGTTGAATGTGGCGGTCTACAGCCGTGATTTCACATCGCGCATAGGAGAGCTGTGTGAAAAAGGAAAAATTCAATGCTTTAGTTATAATTTATGGGATCAGAACTTGGGGGACCTTATAAAGGGTGCTTTTTTAATCCTCATTTGCACCGATGACGAAGCTCTCAATAATCGCATCTTTAACGAGGCAGTAAAATTTGACTCGCTCATCAATTACAGTGACAAGGGGGATGCGTTTATGTCTTCTGTAATAAAAAGGGGTGGACTTCTTGTCTCTATCTCGACAGGAGGTAAAGGACCCGCCATGGCGCGGTATATGAAAGAAAAGATTTCGTCACTTATGGGGGATAAAGAGGAAAAGATGCTTTACATTCAGAAACACCTCAGGGAACATTTAAAAGAGAAGATTAGCGATGGGAAGAAAAGGAGAGCAATTTTAACCTCTGTTTTGAGCGATTCGGATTGCTGGGGTGCCCTTGATGAGCCTGTTGAGGTTGCTAAAGAACGTATTTTCAAAATTGTAGAGGATAGATATGTATAAAATTGGGGTTCTATCGCTTTCGCATAAGACATGTGATGTCCGGGAACTTGAAGAGGTTGCTGAACGATTGAATCAGGAAATATTCGCAGGAGACCAGCGCGTAGATGGCTATGCCGTTATAAAAACGTGTAATCGCGTAGAGGCGTATATCGCCGCGGAAAATCCGAGAGTGGTTTTAGCGGATGTTGTTAACAGGCTAAAATTGGAAAAAGGCACTATTTTCATGGGCAAAGATGCAGTGAAACATCTCATGCGGGTCTCTTGTGGGCTCGAAGCGATGATGGTGGGCGAAGATCAGATTCTGGGGCAGATAAGGAAGTGCCATCTGGATAGCCGGAAAGAAGGTACAACAGACTTTCTTCTGGATATGGCGTTCGTGCGAGCGATAAAAGTAGCCAAGAGGGCGAGAAGTGAGACGAAAATAAACGAAGGCTCGGTTTCGATTGGCTCAGCGGCGGTTGAGTTTGCAGAGGCTGTAAGCGGTGGGTTGGAAGGGAAGCATATTCTTGTAATTGGAGCAGGCGAGATGGGAACACTGGTAGCAAAATCTATCTCGGAAAAATCCCTGAAAGCCATTTTCATTGCCAATCGCACCTACGAAAAAGCGAAGAAACTTTCAGAAGAGCTTGGATGTAAAGCAGTGAAGCTGGATGATAAGGAGAAGTACCTCTCTGTTTGTGATGTTGCTATCTGCACCACCTCAGCACCTCATTATATCCTGGATTATGGGTTAATGGCGAGAGTGATGAAGCATCGTAGAAAGGATGAAGAGCTTCTTATCATAGATATAGCGAATCCTAAGGATGTGGAGGAAAAAGTCGGCAAGATAAAGGGAATTACGTTGTATAGCTTGGACAATTTATATGAGATAAGCGAGGAGAACCAGAAAAGAAGGCTTTCCGAGGTTGGGAAAGTTGAAAGAATAATTGAGGAAGAGATGGAAATCTTCCAATTTATTTTAAATCGCCAAAAGGCCGAAATACTCATCTCCATGCTCTATAAGCATGGCCATCATGTAATTGAGGAGGAGAAAAAAAGAGCACTCAGGTATTTAGAAAAAGGGAAGGATCAGAAAGAGGTTTTGAACGGGTTATCGCATGCGATTTTAGCCAAAACTCTTCACACACCAGCCAAGATTCTCAGGGATTATACTGATGTAAAAGTTATAGACTCTTATCTCTCTCAGCTTGAGAAGGAGTTTGATGGACAAGAAAGATCGAATGTCGAGGAAAACAAAAAGACGCAAAAAGAGGAATGATAGCTCGGCTGAGTTCATAGACGTCTGGGAGAACATACAATGACTGGATACTTGCCTTTAGAGTCTTTAGATAAGCTTTTCTTTACACTTTTTCTTTCAAACTTTAAGAAAGTTTGATCAAAACGCTTCGCAGAAAAGAAAACCTGTGCTAAAAGAAAATAATCGGGAGGAATATATGATTAAAGAAGAGCATAAAAATTTTTTAGGATGATACAAATGTTTCCCGCAGTTAGAATGAGACGTGTGAGAGAATTGAATTTGATAAGAGAGGCGCGAATTTCTAGAGATGACCTGATTCTCCCGCTGTTTATTGACGAGAACATAGAAGGGAAGACTAAAATACCGATCAATTCCATGCCGGGTCAGTATAGATTCTCTATGGAAGGAGCAGTGAAGGAGGTTTTTGATGCTCACTTGTTGGGTATAAAATCGGTGCTCTTGTTCGGAATCCCCAAGAGGAAGGATGCGATAGGAAGTGAAGCCTACAACAAGGAAGGAGGAATTCAAAGAGCGGTCAGGGCGATAAAAAAAGAGGTGGAGGATGTCATTATTATCACCGATTTGTGTCTCTGTGAGTATACAAGTCATGGACATTGCGGACTTATAGAGAATGAAAGAGTGGCTAACGATCCGACACTGGATATTTTAGGAAAAATAGCAGTAAGTCAGGCAGAAGCAGGGGCGGATATTGTTGCACCGTCAGGGATGATGGACGGGATGGTAAAGGCGATACGGGAGAACCTCGACAAAGAAGGCTTTGTAGACACCGCTATCATGTCATACGCGGCGAAGTACAATTCCGCATTATACGGTCCTTTTAGAGAGGCTGCAGATTCCGGCTACAAATTCGGTGACCGAAGTGGCTATCAGATGAACTTTTCTAATGCGAGGGAAGCTCTGAGGGAAATAGAACTTGACATACGAGAAGGTGCAGATATTGTGATGGTGAAGCCCGCTATTTTTTATCTCGACATAATCGCCAGGGTGCGTGCACGTTTTGATGTTCCCGTTGCGGCTTACAACGTCAGCGGCGAGTATTCAATGATAACTGCGGCATCAGAGAAGGGTTACTTAAATCGTGAAGAAGTGATCACAGAAGGCTTAACGGCGATAAAACGAGCGGGAGCAGATTTGATTATCACGTATTTCGCGAAAGAGGTTGCGAAATTGTTAAAGTAAATACTATTGTTTAGAGTTTAGCTATCAGGATTTAGGGTTTTTTTCTCTCCAGTTCTATCGAGCATCTTCCTCGATCGCATCCAACAGATCCTCAAAGGTGCTCTTCTCAGCGACCAAATCCACTTTCAGTCGTTTCCCGGTTATGGTTTTGGCAGTTAAATCACCGATAGCCGCTATTTTCGCAGCTTTAAAAATTTCATCTGCTCTGTTTAACTCTTTCGTAAGTTCAAAAACGATTTCAAAAGTCATAGAACTCGTGAAGATAATATAATCAGGCTTATATTTCACTAACTCCTCAAAACGGTTCTTTAAATCCCCTATAGCTTTCTTCTTTAGCTCATATACCACTATATCCGTAAAAAAAGCTCCTGCTCTTTTCAAAAAGTCTGTTATCTCCTTATTCCCCTCTGAGCTCCGGAGGAATACAATCCTCTTACCTTTTACGCCACGTGCGCTGAACAGCTCTTTGAGCCCTTCGGTGCTGTAAGCGGCAGGCATAAGATTCACGTGCAAGCCCTTCTTAACAAGCTCGTCGCGCGTCACGGGCCCAATAGCACAGAGGTCCGCATTGAGATCCAGCAAGTTCTGTTTCAAATCGAATTTACCCTCACAGAGCTCAAACGCTTTTCTAACACCGTTCACGCTCGTGAAGACGAGGATGTCAACACCTTCTTTGAAAACAACTTCCAGCTCGCCTAACGCTTCTTTCCTTGCCACGAGCTCGAATACCGGGAAGCCGAAGAAATCGAAGCCGTGCTGCGCTGTGAGTTCGCTTGTGCGCGGGAGTAAATCTTCGGGTCGGAAAGCAGCGAGCTTTAGTTTTTTCACTTTTGACACCTCACCTTTTAAAGTATGAATTCTTTCCATTATCAGGTTTCACAACAGATTTTTAGTGTTACTACATAAATTCTAAAAAAATGTATGTTATAATCTCCTTTCGCTCTCTGGCAGCCAATACTTATGAAAATAGCTGACTGAGAGGTCCTGCCTTTTCTCTCTCCAGGAGTTTTGGTCAAAAGTGAGCCCGCACCACATTCAAGCGTTTCTGAGCAGAATTCTACAGCGTAACGGGCTGGTCTCTCATTAAAGTCTCACTATGTCGTCTATTGTAATAGAAATTTCATATAACGTCACTTAGCCGACGTTGGCCTGATCCTCCTTCTAGTTTCGTCTGACATATTCCAACTTTTCAAAGAGTACTCTCTATTTATTAATCTCTTGGATGATATTCCTACCGTTAGCATGGGCCTAAGAAGTCGTAGAGGAACCTGACTCTGCCAGATTCTGTATTAGGATACCCAACTTGCCTTATTGCTTCCAGGGCTCTTTCAGCATTCGCACTTTCGAACGCATCGCTTGACTCGCAAACAAGCACACCGCTCATCTCGATAACTCCAAAGTCGTTATTGAACCCAGTCTGCGGTTCTGGTTTGGATTTCTGTCTTGGCACAACGTAGACCTTCACCTTCGAGTGCTCGTCACGCGCGAAAAGGATATTGACGCTTATATCTCGCTGCTCGAAATGGCTGGTGAGATCGAGCAGGTAAGAGGCAATTTCACTCTTATCTCCTGTAGTTACAAGAGTGATAACGGGCCAGTCTGCATTCAATTCGTGCACAACAAGATTATCAAGTGCAATGACTGCGGATGCCACACTGACCTTCTCTATGGGAAGAGAGCCAGTGAATCCATAGAAATGGAAATGATTAGGAATACTTGCACCCGCGCCTATTCCATTGAAACTGTATTTGAACTTTTCCGACATTTCCGTCAAGTGCAGAATAAATTCAATATACCGCTCTGTAAGTTTTTGCGGCTCGTGACGCAATGAAGCAATTGTTACTTGATCAGTCAGTATAGGGAAGGGGTTCATCAGAACGACATGATTCATTGAATCGTCGGGACCGGTTATTCGAATACCTTTCTGCACATCAGGAATATTTTGAATGCAAATTAAGCAGCCTTCATTCACTGCATTCGGGTGTCCTTTCACTTTCGTGCCTTGGAAGCCGATTCGACGAAATGCTCGCCAAAGGATTTTGCAGGCTCTAAGCCGAATCCTGCCAGAGACAATATCTTTTTCTTCCACCATGAGATTGTCTTGTCGATTCCTTTCTTTGTTAACAAAGTCTTTCAATTCCTGGCGATTTTCTTGCGGTGCTCGCAGCATAAAATCATTTTGGTACTTTCTACAAAAGGCTTCTAGCATGTAGCCTTCCTGCCAGTACTCCCGAAAACCAAACCCAACATTCTGCTGCTCTCGGACGAGTTGTTCAATCGATTTGTCAACGCTGAAATCAGCTTGCTGTGCTTTCTGTTCTAACTTTAAATCATATTTGGCCATTTGCGTGCCTCCTCGCACTTTTAATGGATGTAGACCTAATTTCTTTATTACCTCGCATGTTTTACCCTCCTTTCTTAGAATAGCCAATTTCGGCTAATGTGCCCGGTGTGAAGAAGTTCGGCGATAGGCGAATTTGAGCGGAGGTGCAAAGCACCGTAGCTAGATACGCGCTTGTTATACGCCCCCGATAGGGGCGGGGGAGCGACAGCGACCGAAGAGTCGTGGGCATAAGGTATCCAATCTTATGGAGTTTCAATAAATGGTAATTTGGCCATTTCTGCTTTATTTTGGAGGTTTAAATCTGATGTTACCAATATAACAATTGAAGAGGGATTGTCAACTTGTATTCGAAAAGATGATGCAATTATTCTATCATCCATATTCGAAGGACTCAACCAATTCAAAGTATTATCAAAATCTGGTTCTACTGCTATCATTTTTACTGTAATTGTCTTATGAATTATAATCCCCTCATGCAGACTTCCTTGACTTCGATATCCCTTCAATTGATTTATCCTTGACATGACTTTCCTTCTAAAATTATCATCTCTATGTATTGTTTTTAATTGATCTAGTTCTTCTAAAACACTTGGAATAAAGAATATTGAATATTCTTTTATTCCTAAAGAATTACCATAGGTCTCAAATTGATTATTTTTAATAAAGGCATTACTATCGGGAATAAAAATATTTGTACTCGTTGAATATTTTTTAAACCAAATTAATAATTTTTTATATTTAGATATTTCTGCTGAAATTATACCTTTTGCTTCATTTACATTTGAAGGTAATGCAAAATTCATTCTATTTCTCTCAATCCAAACGGTCATATTTGTATGAAGCCTATCTAAATCTCTTTTAATGTCTGGAGGCGCTTTATCAAATAGCAATTCTAAATAATGAAATAAGTTATGATATTTGTTAATCGCCTGTCCTTGTATATATTTACCTTCATCAGTTAAATGGTCCCAAAAATATTCTGGAGCAACCATTATTGTTCCAGATCTAGCCTGTTTATTAAAATAACGAATTTCTGAATGGTCAAATAGGTCCAAAATAACTTTTTCTAATTCATCGAATTCAATGAGAAGACGGTCAATTAGGGATAAAATTGTACCCCCTCTCAAAGTACTAGTCATATCTAAACCTCCATAAACCACACCTTATGCTCACGAGTTCATCTAACTCATATATATCCGAACCGGTTCGTATATCCTTCCATTCCGGTGTTATATCCGAGTTACTTCGTACATACATCCCTCTGGCTGAGCCCTCTATCTCCTTGATCAAACCATCCAACGGACTTTTTATTCCCCTTATACACCCTCCTTACTCACATGAGTATATATTTCTGCTGTCTTTGAGCTCTCAGGGTGCAGAACCAACTTATCTCGTATACGAACCACATCGCCAATCACGGTCACTGCAGGCGGCTTCACCTCTTCCTTCTCAGCCACTTCCACGATAGTACCAAGCGTTCCACAAACAATCCTTGCATCTTCTGTGAAGCCCTTCTCAATAATTGCTACCGGAGTCTCGGCAGGCATTCCATGCTTCAAGAGCTTCTCAACAGTCTTACCAAGCGTGCCCACGCCCATCAATATAACAAGCGTGCCCTTTAAATGCGCTAAAGCACTCCAATCAAGCTCCTCTTCCTTCTCTTCCATCTCATGCCCCGTGATTATGGTAACAGAAGAAGAGACACCGCGGTAGGTAAGCGGGATGGAGAATAAAGCAGGAACAGCACTTGCGGACGTTATTCCCGGCACTACTTCAAACTCAACACCGTTTTCCCTGAGAAACGAAGCCTCTTCGCCTCCTCTACCAAAGATGTACGGATCACCGCCTTTCAATCGCACCACCTTCTCGTACTTCTCCGAGAGCTCCACTAGAAGGTTGTTTATCGCATCCTGCGGGTATTTGTGCTCGCTTGCTGTTTTACCAATATCAATAACGTGTTTGCCCTTGGGTATCAGCTCCTTCACACCGAACACGAGACGATCAACCAGGATCACATCAGCTTCTTTTATGAGCCTGTAAGCCTTCAAACTCAGCAGTTCGAGATCTCCAGGCCCTGCGCCAACAAGATAAACTTTTCCCATCTCTTGTTAGTTAAATAAATTCCTGGTTATTAAATTAAAATAAACAGGAAGGGGGATTGATTGTAGGTGTAGGGAAGATGAACTCGGAAAGGCTTTTTGAACTGGCTTCGGAATATATGCCTGGTGGTGTTAGCAGTCCGGTGCGTGCATACACGCCGTACCCCTTTTTTACGACGCGTGCACAAGGCTCGCGGATATATGACGTGGACGGTAGAGATTATATCGACTACTGCTTGGCATATGGCCCGCTCGTCTTAGGACACGGCAACGAAGAAGTGAGGACCGCAGTGATAGAACAGCTTGAAAAAGGCTGGCTTTACGGCACACCGCACGAGAAGGAGATCGAGCTCGCAAAGAAGATAGTCTCCTTTTATCCTTCTATTGAGATGGTCAGGTTTGTTAATACCGGAAGCGAAGCGACGATGGCCGGGATAAGGCTTGCACGAGGCTTTAAGGAACGTGATAAAATCGTCAAAATCGAGGGGGGATTTCATGGTGCACATGATGCCGTCCTGGTCAAAGCAGGTTCTGGGGCTACCACCTTTGGCATTCCGGACTCAAAGGGCATTCCGAAGGAATTCGTGCAAAACACGCTTCAAGTTCCCTTTAATGACGCTGCAGCGCTTACCACACTGCTGGAGAAGAATTCTGATGAGGTTGCTGCTGTTATAATAGAGCCGGTGATGGGCAATGTGGGGCCTATACCACCGGAAGAAGGCTATTTGAGCGAGATAAGGAAGATAACGAAGGAGAACGATGTTTTACTCATCCTTGACGAAGTAATCACCGGGTTCAGGCTCGCCTTGGGCGGCGCACAGGAGTTTTATGGTGTAGATGGGGATTTAACGATTTTAGGCAAGATTATAGGTGGTGGTTTTCCTATTGGTGTGCTTGGAGGCAAGAAAGCGATTATGGGGCTTGTAGCACCATCGGGAGCGGTATATCAGGCTGGCACTTTCAGCGGGAATCCTGTTTCGATTACCGCGGGCTTGAAGACGGTAGAAATATTAGGGCGGGAGCGGGTGCCACAGAGGATAAACAACCTTGGTGAGCGAATGAGGGCCGCGTTAAGTGAACTATTACAGGATTCAGGAGTTGAAGGGTCTGTTTCCGGTGTGGGCTCGATGTTCAAGGTATTCTTCAGTGCCGGCGGGATTAAAGTAAGGAATTATGCTGACGCCTTAAGCTGTGACAAAGATAAATATATGGGGTTATTTCATGCTATGCTCTCATCAGGTGTGTTTTTGCCGCCTTCGCAGTTTGAAACGAACTTCATCAGTTTTGCGCATACCGACGGAGATATCGAGAGGACGATAGAGGCATATAAGGAGAATCTGGGTTATGTTGAGTCATACCGTTAGTGGGGTTTTTTAGAATACAAATGATCGTAGGGACGAGAGGCAGTAAACTGGCGATTTTGCAGACGGAAAAAGTATGTGAGAGGTTGAGAGAGCTGGGATTCAAAGATTCACTTACTAAGAAAACGGTCAGCAGCTTGGGAGATGTTATTACGGACAGAGCATTGTATGCGATGCCGTCGGAAGGAGTTTTTGTAAAGAAGCTGGATATGCTGCTTTTAGCCGGTAAAATAGACCTTGCGGTACACAGTATGAAGGATATACCTTTGGAAAGAGATGAGAAGTTAGAGACGTCGGCGGTTTTACCTCGTGATTCTCCTTTCGATGTTCTGGTTTCGCGGTATAGATTGGATGATTTGCCGGAGGGTGCAGAAATAGGTACCTCAAGTGTGAGGAGGCGATACCAATTCTTGAATTACGCGTGGGAGAGCGGCGTGGAGGTAAAGATAAAGGATATTAGAGGCAATGTGGACACGAGGATCGAGAAGTTTAGGCAAGGCGAATATGATGGTGTTATCCTCGCAGAAGCAGGACTTGAGAGGTTGGGTGTGGATATCGATTATGAACGGCTGGATCTAAGCCCGTTTGTGCCTTCACCGGGACAGGGGATAATTGCAGTGGTTGCGAGGAAAGGGTCGGAAGAGAGTACGATTTTAAAGGAGATAGACGATGCGGAAACGAGAGTGGAGGCTGAGGTAGAGAGGGAGGTATTAAAAGTAATTGGGGGCGGTTGTTCGCTTCCTGTAGGCGTACACGCTTCTTGTAAAGGAGGAAAAGTGGAATTAACGGTCTATATTGGCTCCTCTGCTGAGAAATACATCGTGCAGAAAGTTGTCCTTAGTAAAGATCGCTGTTTGGAGGATGCAAGAGCTTTTATTTCAGGTATATTTTGAAAAAAAACTGATTCTTTTTACATTGTAGCAGATGATAAAAAGAGAGCAAAAAAGCTTTATAAGAATTGTTTGATTAAAAGATCGATTTGCTCCTTGGACCAATATCTTTTATCTGATTTGAAAAACTCAACTGGATAGTGAGGAAGTTTTGAGTAATAAACACTCAGTTTACCTTACTCTGGCACCCATTCATGAACAACAATAACTATGCTGCATTAGAATCAACATAGAATGGATACAAGCGAGACTTGAATATCTGATCGAGTGGTTCTTCGCTTTTTCAGGTGAAAGTGAAGTGAGGATAAGCCGAGAAATCAAAAAATAAATATTTTATAATAATCGAATGCCATATTTGCAGTACGACAAAATAGGAAAAAATGAAGGATCCATCCGCTACAGTGGATGGATCGCATCGGATTCAAATTTAAATAATAAAAAAAATCGAAATGCTTAAAACTGAAGAAAGAGAAGGCCTACTGAGA
>CAYNTR010000017.1:0-27825 GCA_964400255.1 uncultured Halobacteria archaeon | reverse complement strand
GATAAAAGGCTCACTTTGTTCGCCCAAATTGCCTTCGGCAACTTCTTTTATCCGCAATACGTTATCAAAAATCACGTTTAAACAGGAATAATAGGACGGAATCGCGATTCTGAGTTTTGTTGTGTGTGCTTGGTACTTGTTTAAGCCGACCCAAGTGCGTTCTTTACGACTCGTTCATATCGCTCAGCTTCGCTTAGCTCTTTCGTCGCATCGATCCCTATCTTCGTTGTCAGTCCGTCCTTGGATGAGGGATCAAGTGATGAGCCCCGTACACCAGGAATAAGTACCACGTCCTCATTCCACCGCACCCTCGTCGCCACGGCATATTCCACGTCTCTCGGATCGAAGATATTGATATCCTCATCAACCACAATAACACGCTTGAGGCTGGGATGTGCAGCGAACGCAGCGATGATCGCGTTTTTCGCTTCACCTTCCTTTTCTTGCTTTATCTGTACCACGGCATGCAAATAGCAGCACCCGCCCTCGGTCAGGAAAACGTTCTTCACTCGTGCCACACGCTCTACCGCCTTCAAGATCAATGGCTCATACGGCACGCCCATAAGCAGCCGGTGCTCTCGACCTGCGGGAATGATAGCATGATAAATCGGATTTTTTCGGTGATACATCTTTGTAAGCGTGATGACCGGCTCATCTCGTATTTCGTCGTAGGTACCAGTGATATCCAAAAAAGGCCCTTCCTTCGCGGTTTCTTCGCTGATGAAGCCTTCGAAGGCGATTTCAGCGTGCGGGATTGCGATGCCGTTATCCAAGGTGAAGAGTTCAATCGGTTCGTTTTTCAACACCGAAGCGTATTCAAACTCCTTCCCCGGAGGTACTCGTGTCCCGGCTGCTAAAAGAATCAATGGGTCGACGCCTATAGCAATTCCCACTTTTAAGTATTTGCCTCGTTCGATCGCTTCGCGATGCATCTTAAACAAGTGCCGGGAAGGCACAAGCCGCGCTGCTAATCGTTTCTCATCTAATACGAGCATCCGATGAAATGATGCATTGGTCACGCCGTCCAATTCAGCAACAACCACACCGCCCGTAATGTACGCACCACCATCTCCTTTGAAATAGGTTAATATCGGCAACTCGCTCAAATGAGGCTCTTTAACCACCTCTTTTGTCGGCGAATCATCGACGATAGTAACTCGGCTCCCTTCATATGCGCCACGCTCTGAGAACTCAGCCAAAAAATGCACGAGATTCGCGGATGAGATGCCCAACAACTCCGCCAGTCTTTCCCGCTCGCCCAGTGCGTTCATAATGACTTGATGCGTGCCGTCAACGGCATGGAAAAAAATAGGCATTCCTTGATGCTCATGCTTCGCACAGAGCGCTGCCGCCTCATATTTTGACGATACCTCATGCTCAATCTCAAGTAACTTCCCTTCGCGCGCTAATTTATCTTTGAATGCTCTCATTTTTGGGATAGGTATACAGTATGATATCTCACCCCCGTATGTGTTAAACCTTTCTGATCCCTCGTTGGCGCTCTACACGTAAATCTTTAAAACCCCGAGGAAATAATGGAGATACATGTTCCTTTGGCTCTTATTCATCGTGGCGAGCTTTGTGCTCGGTCTCTCCGTTTCTTTTCTTCTTGATTACCCGTTCCGTAGCATAGAACGAGGGTTGTTCTCGTTCGTCGTTGGCCATGCACTCTCGATCTGGATTGTGTTCCTCATCGTAGGTCTCACCACGTCGCTCAGCATCGCTTGTATCTTACTCAGCATAGGAATCTGCACGCTCATCGCGATTTTAACGTTAAGCGTAACGAAAAGATCGGGCAAATGGGATTTGAACGATGTGAAGCGTACAATCGTTGAACGTTGGTATGAAGATTCCTACACCCTCCCGTTTCTGATCGCTATTCTGCTGTACGTGTCGTTTATGAATCTCTACGGCGTTTTTCGACCTGACGACGCAGGTAGTCTCTATGCGTTTCACACGGTGTGGGCGGATTATCCCTGGCATACCTCACTTATCACGTCGATGGTTTACAGCGACACGTTTTCCTTTCCACTCGCGAACCCGCAGTTTCTCAACCACGAGACGCACTATCCCTTTCTCATGGATTTCCTCTCTGCGGTCTTAATGGAAAGTGGCTTGGATCTGAGAAGTTCAATCATCATCCCCAATATGCTCTTTCAGCTCGCTTTCTTTGGACTCTTCTATTTCCTCGCGTACCGGCTCACAGACCGAAAGGGCGCGGGAATGGTGGCCACGTTTATGCTCATCCTCGCCGGGTTCCCTGCAGGTCTGCAAGCCGTGGGTATTCACTTCTTGAACCCGATGTACGCGGTACTCATGCCGCAGCGTACCGCACTCTTCGGTATGGCGATCTCGTTTGTCGTGTATCTGCTTTTATTCCACGCATTATGCGCGGAGAAGCAGGAAACCACGGCTATATTACGAAGAACCTACAAGGAACTGATACTTGCCGGCGTACTTATCGGCTTGCTGCCGTACATCCATGCGCATTCATTCATGGCAACGGGCTTCGTCGCTTTGTTTCTTGCTCTTTTTACCGTTATCAAAAACCCGTTTAAAAAAAGCGTTTCCGGAAAAATACTGAGCAGAGAAGCTGTGATGATCTTCGTTCTTTTGTTCGTGCCGCTCATGCTCCTTTCGTTACCGCAGATACTGTTCATCCGAACGGGTGTATCTCAGGACTTCTTCGTCTTCTTCCCGGGCTGGACTTCGGAGAACATGGCCATGATACTGGGCTTTGACTGGTCTTCGCTCGCGAGCGCGTTATTGTCTATCGCAAAAACAGCCACCATTATTGAGACCTTCTGGGCGATCAATGTCGGCGGGCTTCTCATTCTCCTTTCGTTCGGATTCTTCAAAGCACGGACCGAAACGAGGTTTTTTTACCTTCCCTTCCTCCTTCTGTTTTTTCTTGCGAATATCGTGAAATTCCAACCCTGGTATTTTGACAACTATAAGCTCTTTCTCCACTGGCTCGCACTGAGCGCGATACTGGCAGCGCTGGCCATTTGCTGGATATATGAGGTCCACGAGGCCAATAACAGCCCACATAAGAAACTTACAGCCCTGTCGATCGCTGCACTTCTCATTGGGAGCACGGTTTTTGGCGTGGTCACGCACGTTAACATGGTTCAGCATACGTACGTGGTATGGTCAGGAGAGGAGATAGAACTGGCTGAGTGGGTACGTGCAAATACCGCATCCGACGCCGTTTTCTTAACGGGAACCGCGCATAACCACCCCATACCTTCGTTATCCGGCAGGCAGCGCGTGATGGGCTACGAGGGCTGGCTGTGGTCGCAGGGATTAAACGGGTCAAAAGTTGTGGAGGCAAAACGAGATGTAATAGAGATATATAAAGGGAATGACACGCTTATGCAGGACTACGGTGTGGATTACGTATCCGTGGGTCCCTACGAGAGAGCCTTCGCACGGGAGAACAACTTCGAGATAAACAATGCTGCGTTCAACGATAAAACACGATTTTATTTAAAATACGATGAGATGGTAGGAGGGGAGAGATGGAGGATATACGAAGTCAGCTAACTCGTCTTAAAGAGTAATTCCGTCTCATTTTCCGAATTCAGAGAATTCGAATTCTTCTATTTCCAGGATGCTATCCTGATTTTTAATAGAGATAAAAGCATCTGTGGTGCATAAGATAACTTAAAACTCGATTTCTCTTCGTGTTTCCAAGTAATAGGGATCTCCTTTATTTTATAGCCCCTCTTTTTCAATTTCCAGAGCAATTCAACATCAAATTCAAATCCGTTTGCCTTTATTTCACTTAAAATATCTTTAATTAGATCCTTCCTGAAAACTTTTGCTCCACACTGTGTATCTTTGAATGGCAAATTAAAAATTACCCTTATAAGGATATTAAAAACTCTACTTGCAATCCTTCTCCTCAAAGGCTGCTTTTTAATAATTTTTGATGCTTTTAACCATCTAGAAGCTATTACAGCACCAACATCAACCTCAGACAAAGCATCGAGAAGGTTTTTTAAATCTTTTATTCCTATTGATTCATCAGCGTCTAAAAATCCAACTGCATCTCCTTTTGAAATTTCGAGCCCTCTTTTAATTGCTAAACCTTTTCCACTCCTTTTACTGCCACTTATTAAAATCACATTTTCATAACGCTTTGTTAAACTTTCAGCGATCTCTTTCGTACCATCGAGTGAACCATCTTCAACGATTATTATTTCTATATCTTGTATATCAAGTAACGCTGTGATTACATTTTCAAGATGCTCTGCTACATTATACGCTGGGATAACGATTGATATCATGATGCATTCCTTATACATTTAGTAGCTTACAATGAAAGATATATAGATAGCTTATCAAAACGAAGGATTACAGCATGGATTACGTCTGCATTGGGCCCTGCGAACGGACGTCCGCCAAGGAGAACCGGTTTACGATAAACGAGGCTGCGTTCGGCGATGAAACGCGATTTGAGCCGAAGTATGAGAAAGTGATAGCGGGGGAGAGGTGGCGGATATACGAAGTCAAAGCGGCTAGAAAAGCTTCTTGATAAGAATGAGACTTATGCTGAACTCTAAAAGCAAATGGAAGATTGAGAGAGCATAATGATGGTTTTGAATATGCGAAAGCTATATATACCCCCTATGTCTTAAGTAAAGGATGTGAGGACGTAAAGTTCGTTTATGACATTAAAATGGGGGATATGTGCATCGAAAAGAGCTATCCGCATTAAAATGAATGAAAAAATTGCTGAGAACCCTTTTGACGAATTACCTGAAGCATTGGTAGAAGAAATGTTGAATCAATGTGAGTATTTGGGAGAAAATTTATCGAAATCATTTCAGAACTTATATGAAAATAAGACCGATATCAGGAAAGAATTGATAAGAAAAAAATTGTTAAGAAGGGACACGGAAATATCTTCCGCACCAATGCACCCAACTACTTGTGGCGTAGATGGCTCTTACGCAATAGAGAGATTACTTTCCACAGATATGGTTGCCATGGCAGGGGTTGCAGTTGAGGGGCTAACCCCACCAACAGAAAAGAGATATTGGCCTAAACCACATCACCTATCAAATGTTCTTACGATTCTTCATAGCGATTCGACGACAGTAGTTGCGAGAGCAATAATGATGTGCATGGAGCTGGAATTGGCTGCAAAAGCTCCACATGATGTGATCTTCTTGGACGGATCATTAACTACCCCGTTTATATATTTCAACCAAGCATTAAACCAAGTAAATGAAGTATCAGATAGCCTATCTACAGAACTTCATGAGAGGTTAAAGATCGCTTTAGAATCCTATAAGGAAATTTTACTATCCATGAGAACAGATAAGCTATTTGCTGGTGTCCCTAAGTATACAACGAGAAAAGAAATTACTCAAGACATTCTGAAGAGAGAGGAATATGAGGATAGAGGTCTCTTATCCTTTGTTTTAGATGCTGGAGAATTTGTTGGTCCAGTAAGAATTAAAGAACCACAGTCAAGATGGCATATTGATAGACCTCCAACGAATACAAGGAATATCATCAAGGATATAATAGAGGCATTAGAAGATCTTCATGTGGTTTATTATCGCCCATACAACCACTTTCCAGCTTTGAGGATGGAGATATCGCACTCAGTAGCAAGTAACATACAGAGGTTGGCGATTTTATTTGAGTCACTAAGACTGCAATGTGGCGCACCAGGTATTATGGAACCATATCCCCTATATTTGGCTGATAGAATGGTAAAACATTTAAGGACTGCTCTGCCTGCGATTAGAAAAACAACTACCCAAGAAATGTCTTTAAAATGGGAAGATTCATTGGGTAATATCTATTTAGCAATGCATGGATACAGGACAGAATGGGGTAAATAGGTGATGAAAATGGTAGAAAATATTAAAGAGGCTTTTGATAATGCTGAAAGAATTGGTGTGATTGGTTCTCCATCATCCACTGGAGGATTAACCATAGACATATTGGGAACTGCTGTAAATAAAAGGTTAGTGGGTAATTTGAGTGTTTTCAATTATATTCAGGAAGGAGATGAACATTATGCGTTGGGACAGATAACAGAAATTACGATGAAGAATGTTTGGTCAGAGGATCCTACTATGCGGGGGCTAATTAGACAAAAGGGAAGGGTGGATCCTATAACTGAAAGACAGGACGTTCATACGGCAAAGATGATGCCGAGTTCTGTATTTTGTAGGGGTAGCAGAGCACTTGAGCCGAGTATCTTAGGTACCGTTCCATCCACCGGCACATCTATCAAATTACTCAACGAAAATATAATGAATGCTTTGTTGGCAGATTATACGCAAGAACTATTTTATTTGGGCAGAGCGTATGGAACAGATGTCAGGATGCCAATGTGGTTTAAACACTTTGGTTCTGGACCCATGGGGGCTGGTGAGGCTTACCATATTGGTGTTTTCGGGAAAACTGGGTCAGGGAAATCTGTTCTAGCAAAGATGATGATGCTTGGTTATGCTATGCACAAAAATATGGCTATTTTTATTTTGGATCCACAAGGAGAGTTTTCACGAGATATAAAAAATCAAACTCAAATCAAAGGAATCTTGGAGGAAAAATTGGAGAGAAATGTTGAAGTTTATGACCTTCACAACCTTGTTTTAACTGGTTGGGAATTATTCAAGAGAATTTTAGTGAACTCAGGCTTTTTTGAAAGATTGGGTATATATCATGAGACAAATAGAATGCAAGCTGCAAACGAAGTTCAGCGTGCTTTAGGGGGAGTAAGGAGGAGACCTACAGCCCAAACTCCTCTTACGCCCTCTTCGAGTTCAAGTACAAGTGGAGAGATACCACCTTCCAAGGCATATAAAAGGGGGGCATTTGATAGGTTTTGGGCTGCCCTTGGTGATGACCAAGTTCTAGCTAGAATATACACATCTGTAGATCTAAGAGGTAGAGTACGATCAACTTATGATAGCTCTGATCCTGAAGAATTCTATGAACTCTGGAAAAAAGTAGCAAATTTATTTAAGTTTGAAGGAAAGCCTACTGCAGTTAAAATAGGTGATTTAGTTAAGAAAATAGGAGAGGGTAATGGAAGCATAGTAGTAATTGATCTGTCTGAAACAGATGTCCCACAGGATATTTTATGGAACGACTCCATAAGACTTATCGTAATTGGAGAATTTTTAGGGAAAATCTCACGAGAGGCTGAGACGAGATATAAAGAAAATAATCTTTTAAATTGCTTAGTTATTATAGATGAAGCACATAGATTAGCGCCTAGAGAAAGGACAGAAAATGAGGATTTAGAACGAGTAAAGGCTGTTCTTATTGATGGTATAAGAACAACAAGAAAATATGGTCTTGGATGGATGTTTATTAGCCAGACATTATCGAGCTTAGATAAGAGAATAATTGAACAAATTAGGATATATGTTTTTGGCTTTGGTCTCGCATGGGGTGTGGAACGACAGGCATTATTGGAGATAATAGGTGGACAAAAAGAAGCTCTTTCATTATATCAAATGTTCAGAGATCCCCAAAGCAGTTTAGGCGAAAGAGAATATCCGTTTATGACTATTGGACCTATATCTCCTTTATCTTTTTCTGGTACGCCATTATTTTTCACAGCATTAAAATACCCAGACGAATTTTTGAGAATAAATTTTGGTGGGTGGAGAGATGAAGATAAATGATGAGGAGTTACGTGAAAAGATAATAAAAGCTTTAAAATCTCAGGGTTTTGCTATAAATCCTCATCTTCGACCTGAGAACGATGAGAAAGATACTATTAAAAAAATCCATGAACAGAAAAAAAAGGAACAGCTCAAATTACACAAAAAATTCTTGATAAAAAATCTTAACAATATAAAAGAGTTATCAATGTCTGCTAAGGAGTTAAAACCCAACAAAATAAATCTTGAATTAATAGAAGTAAAAACGGAGTCTTTTCATTCTAAACTCTTTTTCTGGTGGAATTTGGTCTGGTGGTCTATCCCTTATGACCACCCTATTGGCCGTCAAATGAGGTTCATGTTATGGGACAACTATCACGATGCCCCATTCGGTTTGTTTTGTTTACAAAGTCCGCCACTTAGATCTACGGTTAGAGATAGATTTCTTGGATTAAATAACAGGGATGTCGACTATTGGATAAATCAGTCTTTATATGGTCAAAGAATAGGTGCGTTGCCACCCTACAATGAACTACTGGGTGGGAAAATGGTTGCATTATCCATAACCTCAAATGAGGTGAGGACAGCATATACGAAAAAATATGAGGATAGAAAAACCTTACTTAAAGAGCGAAAATTACCGAATCGACTCCTATTTACTACCACTACAAGCGCTTACGGCAAAAGTAGTGTATATGAAAGGATAACTTACAACGCTGAACCTGTCAGCCGATTCATTGGTTACACCTCAGGATCTGGAACTTTTCACATTCCTGAGGGATTATATCTCGAATGTCTTCAATACCTCGAACAAAAGGGCAAAGATATAAAAAGAGGCTACGGGACCGGCCCATCAAGAAAAATGAAATTAATAGCAAATGCTTTCAGCTATCTAAAGATACCAACATTTTCATACCATAATATAAGACGTGGCTATTACTTGCTTCCTAATGTGGAAAATTTACATGAAGTTATTCACAAAGATCAAGAACCCCTATGGTACGATAGACCCTTCGGTGAATTGGCCACTTTTTGGTTGAACCGTTGGTGCGTCCCTAGAAGTAATCGCATAGACAGGTGGAAGGATTTTAACAACAACGATTTTTTTAGACGAGCGGAACAAGAGATTAATGGTTTGTGAAAGAGCTTTCCCCCATCTCATCATCATCCTCCGCGCTTCCATCCGCATCTATCCTCATCCCTACCCGTGCCGCCCTGCACTCAACTTTAACCGTGATTCCCGAAATGCTTTCTGGAATGACTTTCGCTTTACCTCACGCTATACCCAACAATTCCTGCGCATACAGGGCAACGTTTATATACCCTGGAGCACAATTACCAGTAGGGAGGTTATGCGTCTGTAAGAGCGGATATGCCAACGTATGATCTACTCAAACTTGTCGTGGCCACTGCGGTTATCATACTTTGTGTCATCGCAGGGTGGTTTGTTTTTCCAATAGTCATGGCAGCGCTCGGCGTCCCTTCAACCTTCACGTGCCATTGTATCGGCGGCCTCATCGGATTGGTTGCCGTGATATTAATCGTACGGAAAATCGTCTTTTAGCCTTAGCTCATCGCCAGTCTGCACTCACACCCACGGGCATCACGTAGAGCGGCCTATGCTTTCTTGGAAGATTCACGACGCGCGCGACTTCATCGTCATCAAACGCGCCGATGGCAACGGTCGCCAGACCTAACGCCTCGCACTGTAAATAGATATTCTGCGACATATGCCCCCCTTCAAACAGCGCGTATCGCACGCCGCGGTCCCTGTATACCCTGGTTATCCGTTCGTATTCCGCTGCAATCACCAACGACACAGGAGCATCAGCAATAAACATCTGTCGTAAACATGCGACCGCTAACCCGCCACGTATATCACCCGCCCTGACCAACGTCAAAGAGCCCTTCGCGCTGTGATACACACCGGCATCCAAACCCTCTACACCGTCCTGCCCTATCACAACATACAATTCCAGCGGATACGTAGCGCCCGCAGAAGGCGCCTTCACCGCCGCCCAGAGCAACTGCGACAGGTGTTTCGTTGTTAGTTTCGTGCTCTTGAACGACCGCCTCGACTTCCGCCTTGCTATCGCTTCTTCCAGCGATACTGCACCACTCTTCTCCGCCTCTTCCAATTTTATCTGCATTTTTTCCCTCTCTCTTCCCCCCCCAACAGCAGCAAAGGAGTATAAACCAGATCGCAAATCTTATCTGGTGAACAATTTGTTTTACCAATTACGCTTTATCTCCCTTTTGAGTCAAAACGCCTGAGATGCGAGAAGTCTGTCGCTTGCCACACCGTCCTGCTTTTGAGAATGAGTTAGACTTGACCTCAACACTATATCCAACACTTACTGTGCATACAACGAAAATTTTATAAGGCATGTGCGCCAATCACCATAACGGGAGGTTATGGCAGGCGCCGTACTTACGGGGAGCTAGTGACATTAAAGCTCAAATGCACCTCAATTGAGCAGAAGAAGAAGAAAAAATGAATCGAAAAATCATCGTCGGGATTGCGGCGGTTATAATACTAGCAGTAGTACTAGCAGGGATGTGGTTGGATTTCCGTGACAAGCAGTCCTTGAAATGGGAACTCGAAGACGAAAAATTATATGAAGGGTTCGCCTGGCTGTCCACGAACACGGAAGAAGGTGACATGGTGTTAGCATGGTGGGACTATGCAGATGGAATCGAGAAGATAGGGCAGAGGAACGTGGTGATACGAGAAGCGTCGAGGAATCTCAAAGGAACAATCGCCGGCAGACAACAATACCCCTGGAGCTGGATTGAATACGAATTATGGTACCCCTATGAGTCTGAAGATAAGGTGAGGGACGTTGCCAACTTCTTTAGTGCCGAAACTTCCACTGAGTCCCTGAGCATAGCGAGGAAATACGGAGCGGATTACGTGCTTGTGGTCTATCCTGATGATACCTGGAAATTCCCTGTGATCGTATTGGCTTCTGGTAAAAATCCCGACGAGTACGTCACGGGAAATTTCTCCAGCGAGCAGATAGAGAGCAGAGTAGTTGTAAAGAAAGACACAGTCGGCATGAAACTGATTTACGGTGACGAGGTTGAAGGATTTGAAAAAGTGTTCGATAACGAGCGAATGCGGATCTATAAGTTAACATGAGAAGATCGAAAAAGACCCTTCGCACCTTCTACCGCTACCAGCCCTACCTCATTTCTCAGTGCCATCTTTGCTCACGCTCGCTGCTCCTGCATCCCTAATTGTCCGCGTATCGTACTCCATCCAATGCATGATGGATCAGTGGCCGCCGTGAAAGATCGTAAGTTTTAAATAGGGATATTTTCTATTGAAATGCATGTTCCTATAGGATATCTCCTGCATGAAAACAGTAACAGCAATCGATGCAGTGAAAAAAATGCTGGGAACCCGCTATACCAAGTTCATGACAAAACCGAAAAGCTTTTAAGTACATATGCATATGTATATGTATTCAAATAAGGGTGGTGAGATGACCATGGCGAGTACGGTACTGGATATAGATACGGAAAATGGAAAAAAAGGGGAATGGGAACGATTCAAACTGGCCGAAATCATTAGCGATCCCGCATACTTAGGGAAAACGGTTCGATTAGGGGATGCGATCTTCCAGGTAAAAGGAATCGATAACTGGCGGGATAGAAAGAGGAAAAGCCCAAAAAAATCCCCATCGATCCCGGATTAAGATAATTTGTACTGGCTGCAGTATCCCTCTTTTTCTTGAAACGAACGAAAAATACGTTTCCGTACACGGTGGACTGAACAACAGGTTCACGACTATTTTGATAACCAGAAATCAGAATATCGTTTAGTCACTATAGGTTATCTGCTCATCAGAAGATATTCTCGCAGCAGCTTTCCGCGCCGCCCAGCATTGGAAATTGACGGCGACCGGTAAACTGGTGATATGCGTGCTTGCGATTTCGATATGCACATCAAGCGCAGTTGTCGTTCCCCCCAATCCCATAGGCCCGATGCCCGTCGCGTTCACCGCTTCGAGAAGATCCGCCTCAAGTCGTGCGAGCCGCTTCTCCGCATTCCGCACACCAACCGGTCGAAGGAGCGCGAGTTTTGCGAGCTTCATCGCGATATCCGCAGAGCCACCCACACCCACACCAATGATCGTCGGTGGGCAGGGCTTGCCACCTGCAGTGAGCACCGTCTCAAGGACAAAGGTCTGTATCGCTTTCAGCGCTTCCGCTTCAGGCTTCGGCGTTAACATCGTAAAAAAGCTCATGTTCTCCGAGCCGCCGCCTTTGGGAAAGAACACGATCTCAAGTCCATCCACTGTCGGGTCAATGGTATACGTGAGAGCCGGCATTCGATTACCTAAATTCGCGCCTTCACCAACTCTCGTTATCGGATCGACCACATTCGAACGCAAGGGGATCAGTTCGGTTGCCTCTTCGACGCCTTCGCGAATACCCGCCTCAAGATCACCCAGCTTAACATCATCACGGCAACTGCCAAGCGTCACAAAAAAGAGCGGGAGACCCGTGTCCTGACATAACGGTCGCTGCAGCTCCTCGGCAAGCTTGACATTCTCGAACATCGCCTCCAGCTGCACTTTCGCGATTTCATTATCCTCACGCTCGTATGCACTTACCAGTGCCGCTTTTACATCGCTCGGCAGTATCATCTCCGCGCGCTTCAAAAGGGTTATCGTTACCTCCTTTATCAATTCCTTCGTGATCATCTCTCTGTCTGGTCTACGCGCCGAAGATAAGATAGAAAAGGGACGTGACTTATATAAGCCACCCGTGTATGAGCATAACGATTAAATATAATGCAAAGAAGAGCAGCACCAGCAGCATTGCAGTTCCTAAACTGACGCTTACCACTGGTTCTTCTACCCGTTCATTCGTTTCCTCCTCCAACGTACCGTATCTGACGAAAATATCCGCAATTCGCAACACTGCCTTCTCCACCGCTTGGGCAAAACCCACTAACGGTTTCTCACAGAACCAGAGGAAACCCCTGCCCGCCTTTCTGTACAGATAATCGATGTCATACGTTATTTTATCATGAGGCGCGAAGAAGCCGAGCATGAAGAACAGAAAAACGGTCATCAACAGCAACTCGATAACGCCAAACGTATGTCCGATCTCATAGGGGTTGTAATGCAACGCTGCTTCTTTGAACGGAAGTAGTTCGTAGAGCACGCGGGGATAGAGCCCGATGAGGATGCATAGAAAAGCAGTGACGCACATCGGAATGAGCATAGCTAACGGCGCTTCCTTCGCTTCGATCTCCTCATTCTTACTGAAAAAGGCGAAATATGTGAGCTTTAAAAATGAGATCAACGTGCCGACCGAGCCCAGCGTTAACGCGATAGTAAGGATGGTCAGTCCTTCCACTTGCGCGGCGTGAATCACCATCCCTTTGCTCACATAGCCGTTAAACCCGACCACACCGGAAATAGAAAGCGCAGCAATCACACAGGTTATCATCGTCACCGGCATCTTCCTCGCCAGGCCCCCAAGCTCGGTAAGGTTATTTTTGCCCGTCGCGTGGATCACCGCGCCCATGCACATGAACAACGTCGTCTTGAACAACAGGTTATTGAACAGATGTGCAATTGCTCCGTTGATCGCGAGCTCTCGTTCGATTCCTGCCGCCATTCCCACCCCGGCCACCATATAGCCCAGCTGACTCACAATGTGATACGAGAGGAGCTTTCTCACATCGTTCTGTAGGATCGCAAAGATAACGCCGTAGAGGCACATCACACCACCCATATACGCGACTGCTTCGACACCCGAGAACGTCCTCGCAAGCACATAGATGCCCGTCTTCGTCGTGAAGATGGACAGGAAAATGGTGCCTGCTATCGTTGCTTTTGGATATGAATCGGGCAGCCATGTATGAAGTGGTATGAATGCCGCGTTTACTCCTATCCCCAAGAGCAATAAAAAGTATTCCAAACCCGGTTCCACAGGACCCAGGACGATCTCATTCGTATTCACATAGTGAATGATTATTCCGGCAAGAAGAGCTGCGCCTCCAAACAGATGAAATAAAATATATCGCATCCCGGCATCCCTCGCCCTCCGCGAACCCTCGTACCAGATCAACCCGAGCGAGGAGAACGCCATTATCTCCCAGAAGATATACAACGTGAAGAAATCACCGGCAAATATCGCTCCCAGCGAGCTGCCCATATATAACAACCCACTGATGTATTGCCCCGCTTCCTCTACCGTGCTCAATGAGTAAACAATCGCAGCACCACCTGCGAGAGCGAATATATACCCCATAATCAAGCTCAGCCTATCAACTTGCAAAAGGACCAAGTCAACTCCGGGTAGAATGGGCAACTTCCAGCCCGTTTGCGGGGTGAGCAGCGCAACACTCACCAAACCAAGAACTGCTAACACCACAAGAAAAAAATTCCGCACACGACCCTTGCCAAGCGCGGGAATTAATGCCGCGCCAAAAAAAAGGATGATAAAGGGAGGTATGGAAACATCAATCATCTTGCTTTCCTTCCTTTTGTAGCAAGGATAAGACCTTCGCAAGTATCATGAAAAGTCCAACTCCTGCCGCCCCGTAGAGAACGCCGGTAAAATCCTCCGAATGCAACACGAATACAGATATCGCTGATGCCACAATAACTACAGCTACAACGAGTATCAGCACTCCTTTCAGCACGTTCCTATCCATCTCTTACCGCTCCAACCCCCTGACACATTAGAAATGTTTATTGTACATTAAAATAAGGGTTTGTAGGCATCATAAGCGTTAGATAGGTTGAATGAAAGAGCGAACTGTTAACGAAGGAAAGCAGCCAAAATCGAAACCGAAACATATATATGTGTATCTGCACAACCACAGACTATGCTGAGGCGTGCGTGACACGCACCAGCAACTGATTCAAAGCGTGGAGGAACGCGAGATGGGGGCTGGGAAAAGAATTATAAAAGGTGAGACAATTGATTTTCGTTGAGCATTTTCCGGTACTTGTTATTGTCGTGTCGTTGATTTCCTCATTTACTATCTTAGTTGCAGGCCTGCTCAACAAGAAATCGGCCTGGATCATTTCCACCGCAACCATTCTCCTTCAACTCACCATGGCTTTGTTTATCTTGAATCACGTCCTCTCGATCGGACCCATACGTTATAAACTCGGGGGTTGGATGCCGCCGTGGGGAATTGAGTATGTCGTCGATGCGCTAAACGCGTACGTATTGATCGTCATACTCTTCCTGAGCTTGCTCTGCGCAATCTATTCAAAGAGGAGCATCGAGCATGAACTACCGCACAAAATTGTCCCGTTTTATACCGTATTTCAACTTCTCATCACCGGTCTGTGCGGTATCACCGTGACCGGAGACCTCTTCAATATGTACGTATTCCTCGAAATATCTTCCTTAGCAGCGTATGCATTAATCGCCGCTGCAGGAGGCAGAGCGCTGAAAGCAAGCTTTGTGTATCTCGTACTGGGCTCTATCGGTGCCTGTTTCTTCTTGCTTGGCATCGGGTTCTTATATGCGGTAACGGGCTCGCCCAATATAACAGATCTGTCACTATTGCTCCCGCCGCTGTACGAAAATAGAGTGGTGCAAGCAGCGTTTGTATTTTTCGCCGTCGGCCTCAGTATAAAGATAGCTCTGTTTCCGCTCCATATCTGGCAGCCTAACGCGTATGCGTATGCTCCTTCCGCAGCGAGTGCTATAATTGCTGCGACGATGTCCAAGGTTTCCGTTTATGCGCTCATACGGGTTATTTACTCTGTATTCACGCTCGATTTCATCAGAACTTACGTGGGTGTGGATCTCACTATCTGCTGGATAGCAGCAATCGGAATCATAGCGGGTTCCGTGATCGCGATAATGCAGCATGATTTAAAGAAGATGCTTGCCTATTCCAGCGTTTCTCAGATGGGGTATATCGTGCTGGGAATAGGGCTTTCTCCCATCTCCGCATGGGGGCTCCTCGGCGCCATTGCGCACATCTCCAATCATGCGATAATGAAAGGGTGCTTGTTTTTGGCTGCCGGTACTTTCATCTATAAGTATGGGTTGCGGGACATACGGGATTTTGAAGGATTGGGGAAGAAGATGCCGTATGCAAGTGCAGCGTTTACCATAGCAGCGATTTCAATGATCGGCGTGCCCCCCAGCACGGGATTTGCAACGAAACTGTTTTTAATCCTCGCATCATTACAGTCTACAGAGGTTTTTTCCGGTTCGGCTTACGTGTTCGTAGGGATACTGCTGCTCAGCAGTCTGCTCAATCTCGTTTATTTCTGGCGCGTGATCGAGCGCATGTATTTTGTCAAAAGTGAAGAAGAGCTGAACGGCGGAGTGAGAGAGAGAGATGCGCCCCTGAGCATGCTCCTTCCGATGGTACTCCTCGCAGCGCTCTGTATTGTTGTGGGCATTTTATGGCTGACGAAGGTGCCGTTGCCTTTAATTGGCGACGTGCTGTCTCAATTAGGAGTGGAGATGGTGCCGTAATGGTAGAGCTGATGACGCCGCTGTTCGCTATTTTATGCCCTGCAATTGCAGCTCCACTGATACTGGTGTTTGGCAAACGGCCGAATCTACGGGAAGCATGGACGATCGCCGCTGGCATAGCCATGTTCTCGCTCGTCTTCTCCATGGTACCCACGATTTTGGAGGGCGACGTTATCAAATTCACGTTCTTTCAGACCATATTCGAGGGTATCGCATTTGGGTTTAAAGTGGATGCATTTGGTCTGATCTTCGCACTCACGTCGTCTTCCCTGTGGATATTGGTCTCGTTTTATTCCATCGGCTATATGCGGTCTCTAAAGGAGCATGCGCAGACACGATTCTTTTTCTCCTTCGCTGTTGCTATTCTCGGCGCTATAGGCATCGCACTCTCTGAAAATCTGCTCACGATGTTCGTATTTTACGAGATCCTCACATTCTCAACCTATCCGTTAGTTATTCATGACCAGACACCGGAAGCGTTGAGCGCGGGCCGGAAATATTTCGCGTATCTACTCACCTCAGGCGTTTTCTTCCTCTTCGCCGTGATGATGACTTACTATCTTACGGGAACAACCGATTTCACGAACGGCGGTATACCAGCGCTTGGTTCCGCGTCTCGTTTAGTGCTGGTGATACTGTTTTTCTGTTTCCTATTGGGATTTCTGAAGGCCGCATGGATGCCATTTCACTCTTGGCTCCCCACCGCGATGGTTGCACCGACACCGGTAAGTGCGCTTTTGCATGCGGTAGCAGTGGTGAAGGCGGGCGTGTTTGGGATCGTCAGGATAGTGGGCTATATCTACGGCGTGGATTTGATGCGCGAGGTATATTTTCTAAACGAGCACCTTACACTCGCATTGGCGCTTGCCTGTATAGCGGGCTTTACCATGATCGTCGCCAATTTGTTTGCCATCGCTCAGGACAACTTGAAAAGAAGACTTGCGTACTCTACCATTAACCAGCTCTCGTATATCATCCTCGGCGCAGCGTTGTTACCTTCGCTGGGACTCGAAAACCCGATGTTCTACGGAATAAAAGGTGCAATGATGCACATTCCCTTTCACGGGTTCATGAAGATAACACTCTTTCTCTGCGCCGGTGCGATAATGGTCGTAACCGGAAAGAAGAACATAAGCGAGATGGGTGGCATAGGCAAGACAATGCCCATAACAATGCTGGCATTCTCCATAGGGGCACTGGGAATGACCGGTATTCCACCCGCCGTGGGGTTCATCAGCAAATGGTACCTTTGCCTCGGATCATTGGAAGGGGGAGGTATAATGATAATTTTCCTGTTCGTCCTCCTGATAGCCTCTTTGCTTGATGTCGTTTATTTCTTCCCCATCATACATACCGCATTCTTCAAAAAACCAGAAGAAGAGGACGAGGCTGAAGAGAGAAAAGAAGCACCGCTATTCATGCTCGTCCCGTTAACGCTCACGGCGATCTTTTCATTGATATTCTTTTTAGCGTTCGTCCTGAGACCCGTGGAGATGCTCTCACCGTATGTTAACACGATCTCACTTCACATCTATGAGCTGGTGGAGATAGCGGTTGAAAACGTGATATCATAAATTTCATGAGCTTTTGATAAAGATCAAAAGTTACTAATCAACAAAAATCCTTGATACGTATAGGGGGTGAGAAAAAAATGCTATTCATAACCTGCGTGAGGGTCAATCCAGGCATGGTGGATGAAGCGAAAAGATTCGGCGACGATTTACTGAAAACGCCACCGAAAGGTGTCAAGTTTCTACACGTTTATCACACACTTGGTAGGTATGACGCGATATGGATTTACGAGGCTGCGAATCCAAATGTGATTAAAGACTTCCTCCATGAAAGCCGGATTGTCTCAACCACGGAAACATGGGTTGCGTTTGAACGAGAAATGTAAGCAAGGGGCTTTTGACAGCCCCCTGTTTTATTTTTTAGTCCATCTCCTCTATTTTTGGCTACTGGTTCCTGCTTAAATCCATAGCACCCCGTGTGTCAGATAGACGACCAAATAGAGCGTGAAAAGTATGGCGACAAAGAGCACGCCCCATCCCAAGCTCACGCTAACCAGTGGTTCTTCGGTTGATAGTTGCTTGAGCTTCTCCAGATCTTGCTCATATGCGGTATTGGAATTGATTGTTCTCAGTACCACGGCACTCACCATCGCCGCCATCACTCGTGATGCTGCCGTCGGATTCTTACTGACCCATACCACAGAATCTGCTAGTCTCATCAACCCTCTGTCAATCAATTCTGCAACGGTCACTAACGGCTGCTCGCAGAACCATATGAATCCTTTACCCGCTTTTCGATACAGGTAATCGATATCAAAGGTCACTCGCTCGTGAGGTGAAAATACTGATTGCAACACGATGAACCCGACCGCGGTGATCAGCATTAATTCCAGTGTACTAATCGTATGCCCAAGTCCATACGCATGGTAATGGAACGCTACATCTGCATACGGCAGTATTCCGTAGAGTAATTGTGGATAGACACCGAGAGCCACGCAGAGGAATGCGACCACGCTCATTGCAATCAGCATAGGCAATGGTGCCTCCTTCGCTTCTATTGTATCGTTCTTCTTAAAGAAGGTGAAATAGGTGAGTTTAAAGAACGACAAAGCAGTGCCCACTGAACCCATAATCAACGCGAGCGCAAGGATGTGCATGCCTTCCAATTCAGCCGCATGAATCACCATGCCTTTGCTTACGTACCCGTTAAACCCGGGCATGCCAGAAATGGATAATGCGGCTATAATACAGGTTATCATCGTTATTGGCATCTTCTTCGCCAATCCGCCAAGCTCTGTGAGATTGCTTTTACCCGTTGCATAGATCACAGCACCCATACACATGAACAGGAGTGCCTTATACAGGATATGATTAAAGACGTGTGCCATACCCCCGTTTATCCCTATATACGTGCCGATTCCTATCCCCGCGACCATATAGCCAACCTGGCTCACAATGTGATACGAGAGCAGTTTTCTCACATCGTTTTGTAGCAGCGCGAATGCAACACCGTAGAGGCACATCACACCGCCCATGTATGCTACTGCTTCTACACCCGGGAACGTTCTCGCAAGCACATATACGCCTGTCTTTGTCGTAAATACCGACATAAATACCGCACCTGCTATGGTTGCCTTGGGGTATGAATCCGGGAGCCAGGAATGGAGTGGTATAAACGCGGTATTTACTCCAATTCCGATGAGTAAAAGCAGATAGCCTATTCCAAGGTCTACCGGGCCTACCGCGATAGAGCCGGTGTTCATATAGTGGATGAGTATGCCTCCGAGGAACGCACAACCACCAAATAGATGAAACAGAATATAGCGCATCCCCGCATTTGTCGCACGCTCTGTTCGGCTGTACCAGATCAACCCGAGCGAGGAGAACGCCATTATCTCCCAGAAGATATATAACGTGAAGAAATCACCGGCAAACACCGCGCCGAGTGCGCTTCCCAAATACAGTAACCCACAGATAAGCTCCCCATTCTCTTTCGCTGCGTCTATCGAATAGAGTAGTGCCGCAGCGCCGATGAGTGCAAATATGTAGCCCATTATGAGGCTAAACCTATCAGCATGCAAGAACGTGAGTTCAAATTCTGGCAGAACGGAAAATGTTAACGCCGTCTGTGGTTGTAATACCGCTACGCCGATCAACCCAAGCGCCGCTAAGAGGAGAAGATACATCTTCCGCGCTTTACCCCTTCCAAATAAGGGGAGTAATGCAGCTCCTGCGATATAGATGAGTGCAGGAGGTATCGTGGGTATGCTCCCCCATATATCAATCATGCTAATCTTCCTCCTTTTCCATCAGTATTCCAGCTCATTTTTATCCCTTCCTCCTGGAGACTTCGCCTTTACTTCGCCTCTTATCCCTTTTGGGATGCAAGCATGCTCTCCACCAAAGACTTCCCTCGCTCTGAAAGCCGGTATGATGGTATATCCCCTTGGTCCATTTCCTCCACAACCCCGTGTTTGAGCAGAGAATGTGACGCATCAAACCTGCCACTACCTCGCAATCCTCTCAGGATAGTTAGGGAGTCTATCCCCGTATGCCTGGCAATCTCCGCTGGTTGCGAGGCCTTAGGATAGTAGGCATACAGATACATCAGAATCTCTGTCCTGACTCTGCTCCGTTTAAGCGAACGCGATATCTCCTCAGATCCCTTTTTACTCCTTTTACCAAACATCCTGCTTCCCTCCTTTTCGATTTTTTCCCCTCACTAAATCCACAGCAACCCGTATGTCAGGTACAGGAACGAAAACGTCACGGTAAAGGCAATCGAATACAACATCGCAGTCCCTACCGCTAAGGTTCTGGTATCTTCTAAATACCCTTCCTTTTCCAAATCCCGCAAATATCGTACAGGACTGGAAGGCATCGCTGTCAGACCTGCCGTTTCGAACAGTACCCTCGTTGCAAGCACCGGATTCTTACCAAAACAGCTCCACGCGCACAAAATTCTGTTTATTCCCATTTCTTTTTCTTTCACCCCCTTTTTATACCCCCTTCCGGGAACGGCAGAGCACCTTCGCGCGCCATCCCCTCACGAGGCATATGTACCTACATATACAGGTATATGTGTATGTGTTTAAAAGCTTTTCGGTATTTTGCAGTATGCTAAAAGCATTCTGAATTAATCCGATAAGGAACGAGGAGCTATGTTCCAACTCTTACAATTCACACAAGAAAGGTACAATATAATTCAGCCCGCTCAAGCAAAAATTCCATCACTCCGCCTTCTGCAAACTCTCGACCAACGCTTTACCACGTTCAGAAAGGCGATAGTAAGTAGCAACACCAAGATCTAACTTCTCCACAATCCCCTGTTTCAGGAGAGAACTTGACTCATCGAACCTGCTGCCCATCCCTCTCAGTCCCCCGAGAATATTGGTGGAGTCTATGCCGGTGTTCCTGGAAATCTCCGCCGGATATGAAGCTTTGGGATATATTTTATACAAATACATGAGAATCTCAGTCCTAACTCTGCTCCTTCTGAGAGAACGCACGATCTCTTCAAACCCCACTTCTTCACTCATTCTTCTGTTTCCTCAACAGTTTTTTAAGCATGTCGGAGAGATTCTTCACGGTGAACGGTTTCCACAGGTACTCATCCGCTCCCGCGTCCAGCGCCTCTTTCCGCTGCTCAGGCGTGCCCAATGCGGTGATCACGAGAATCAAGGCATTCGGATCATACTGTTTTATCTCTCGCATCGCTTGGATACCATCCATAACCTCCATGACAAGGTCCATGGTGACAAGGTCTGGCTTTAACGCTTTATACTTCTCTACCGCATCCTTCCCATTCACCGCAAAGCCCACCACGTCATATTCATCCTCTTCCTGTTTCAACATCTCAGTCAGCATTTCTCGCATGTAGATCGCATCTTCCACAATCAATATCCTCTTTTTCATCTCACTCACCTCTTTTAGGTAGTTGTCCTTTCGGCATGGTGAAGAAGAAGTTTGAGCCCTTTTCAAGTTGACTTGTCGCCCATACTCTACCACCATGCAATTTTACATACTCTTTAACTATGGCTAACCCTAACCCCAGACTCCCGGACTTCCTCGTCAAGGAGGTATCCACCATATAGAATCGCTCAAAGATCTTGGGCAGATGTTCCGCCGGGATTCCAATTCCATTATCTGCAACGCAAACAAGTATATCCTCGCCCCTGTCCTCAACCGTGACGTTTATTCTCCCGCCCTCCGGTGTATAGCGAAGTGCGTTGGAAATCAAGTTAGTGAAAATAGCAGCGGTCTTCTGCTTATCCGCTTGAATGGTGATTTCAGGTATTTCGGTCGTAATTGTTTGCTTTTTCGCCTCCGCTTCGGGCTCAAGGTTCTTCACCAATTTTCGCACGACTTGCGGGATGGAAAACTCTTCTAAATTCAGTTCTACTCGCTGTCCATCAATTCGTGCGAGCTCTAACATCCGATTGATCATCTCTTCAAGCTCTCGGGCACACTTCTCGATTCGAAGGATATAACTTTTTTCCTTGTCAGTAAGTTTGGGTTCCAGTAGACTTGCATAGCCGATAATCGGCGCAAGTGGAGACCGCATCTCATGAGAAGCAACGTTAAGAAAATCGAGCTTCATTTTGTCCAGCTCCGCAAGTCTTTCACAAGTCTCGCGCAGCCTATCTTCATTCCTCTTGAGCTCGGTGATATCGAGCAGGGAGGCAATACACCTGCTCTTTCCTGGAACTGGTTCTATCCAGGCGTTCACGTACTTTATTGCGCCATCGCGCCCGACGAACTTGAATGCAGAACAAGCCGCCGCACCACCTTTTCTTCGTTCATCACAATAGTTCCGCACCCGATCCAAGTCATCCTCAGCGATGAAATCAGTCCATTTTTTACCCACGAGCTCTTCCCTTGGATACCCACTCAGGCTCTCAAACTCTTTGTTAGCCAATGAGATCCTTTTATCTTCCTCAATAACACACAACGCGGTGAGTGTATGCTCGAAGATTACCCGATACTGCTCTTTAGCCTCCTTTAACTCCTCTTCGATTCGCTTTCGCTCACTGATGTCTCGGAATATCGTTAATTTTGAGAGCGTGCCATTAGTATTCCTCAGCGGTGTCTCGACGAGGTCATACGTCTTCTTCTTCCGCCGAGAGTGCCACTCCCATCTCACGGTCTTTCCGTTCATCACCTCGGTAATTTTACACCGCGGACAGGGTTCTTCCCGATTGTGAAACACCTTATAGCAAATATTACCGACCTGGTCTCCAAAGTCGTCAATTAACACCTTGTTCATGAACTCCACTTCATAATCTGTGGATACAATGTACACGCCATCAGGCATGCTTTCAAGAATCAAATTCAGGTTGTTCTGCCTTTCTTTTACCTCTTCTTCCAACTCCACTTCTTTGGTTATATCCCTGCTCACACGCACGGTGCCAACGGGCATACCATTTTTGTCCTTTAACAACGCCGCAGACATGCTGATGTCCACCGGGTTTTTTTCCTTATTTATTACTGTCGTTCTATAATTTTTAAGTTCCCCCTCGCTCACTACCAGGTTCATTATTCGATCCGCTTCTTCGGGGTCAGCAAAAAATTTTTTGTTGTGGGTGCCGATGACTTCCTCCGCCGTATACCCCATGTACTCTTCGGCCGCTTTGTTCCACGACCGAACTCTTCCGTCCATATCCACCACAACGATCGCATCCGCGGAACTCTTAATAATATCATCCAGATAATCTTTCGTTTCTCTTAATTCCTCTTCCACACGCGCCCTTTTCTCGCTTACCAGCCCGATAATGTACGCCACCACGATCAGAATGACGCTTCGTTCTAAAACATCTACGGAAAAGGGTGTCAGAGGATAGGTTGCCAGAATATAGACGAAGCTGAGGAAAAAAGCGATATAAATCGCCTTCTTCCGATACCATACTCCCGCTAGGAGGATAGGGATATAGAAAAGATGGGGATAAACAATGGTCACGTTCTTGATGAGACTGAGATAAAAAGCCAAGAAGGCACATGCTGCGGTGAAAGACAAAATGAGCAACCCTTTCGTATCAAACTTCTTCATTATTCCTCCCCCTCTTTCCTATCGCTACTTCTTTGCCTTCCTTTATTAGAGATAAGTGCTTCTTCGTTTTTGAGGGTTAGCACCAGCGTCGTTGATATCCGTCCCTTCTCAGCTCAATATTGTGCAGAGAGGAAAATTTAAACACGATAAAGAAGGCCCCACGGAGAAGAAGGTTATCAACTGTTATGCTTCTTCTCAAAAAGCGGATAATGAAAGAAGAAGGGAGATGTATCGTTACCGAAAGAGCAGCGAAGATATGAGCGAAAGGAGGTTACCGCTCTTTCTATTTTTTGAGAAGCATAGTACGCTCACTGCGCTCAAGGACATTCACAAGCAGTGCCTTTAATTTCTCAGCCTGTTCCTTCTTTAACTCCACATCTACCCGACCAAACGTGATAATGACATTACCGCCCACCATTTCCTGGACATAGATCTCCATGGGTACCCTCCCACTTAATTCATCGTTTTTTACTGTACATAAGATTTTCTTTTTTGCATTATTGGAAATATCCTCCACTGAGGCCGCAGAAAGAGCTTGTAGAGAACTCGAAGCGGTGACTCTGATCATGTCGAAGATTGGGAGATATAAATCGAAAGATATTTATATAAACATAGGCAACATATATGCCGACACCCGGTGAACTAAAAAGAGAAGATGAAGGAGGTGTCACAAAAGGGGATGACGGCGAAAGATAGGGAGGTTTTAGATAAAGATGAGCGTAACAGAATCTTTTGAGAAGGTGATAATGGATGGCCGAACGTTAATAGCGATACTCCTTGTAGCGATCGTATGGCGATTCGTCATAAGCCTCAACCAGGAAATAGCACTTTGGGAAAGTCTGGTTTCCGGTATTGCGCTGATCATCCTGGGCTGGGTGCTCTTCGCTTATTTGTACCACATATCCCGTAAAGAGACGGGCTGGTTAATTTCAAATCGGATGTTTCAAGGGCTTGCGGTTAGCTTGACCGCAATCAATATTTACGTGCTTGTTTACTACTGCATGAGATGGTTTAGGCTCCTGAGTGTAGAAGTGTATGTGCCTTACGATTTCCTTCTCAGAGACGTGCGGTACATTATGCTGGTGCTGTGTTATTGTGGCCTCATCTGGGCGGCGCGGTATCTGAAAAAGATGCACGAAGGGTATATGCTGCTCACCAAGGATATACCGACGATGCGAAAGAGCGCGATACGAAGAGCCTGGTTCAAAGTGATCACTGATGAGCGAACGGCAATAGTGATCATAGCAATAGCGTTCTTTTGGCGATCTTTCATCAGCCTTGACCGCGAGATCGTTCTCTGGGAGAGTATGGTCTCAGGTATAGCGCTCTTCATACTGGGCTGGATCCTCTTCGGTTATGTAAGTTCATTGGCCGGACGGGTAATTAGCAGACCAAACATGGTGAAAATCTATCATGGCATTGCCCTTTCTCTCCTCGCCATCAACGTATACACTCTGGCATATTACGGAATGAGATGGTACCGGTTAGTTAGCGTCGGAGAGGACGTGTTGGTTCCACTCGATTTTGTCTTTAGAGACGTCAGATTTTTCATGTTAGTGATCTTTTACAGCACAGCGTTAGTGTTATCGAAGTGGCTGGAAAAGGCATCGGAAGAGTGTGAATTCCTGGTTAAGAAGGAATCGACGGCGTAACAGTGATTTCTTTTCGAAGGTAGGTACCGTTGGGATTTCCTAACAGGACCATGAGAGAACCCACATTCAAGGTCATAACCGACGAACGCATATTAGTGCTGATAATAACACTGGCACTTTTGTGGCGAGTCGTGGTAAGCCTTGACCAGACCGAAACCTTATGGGAAGGTATCTGCTCAGGTATTTCGCTGTTCGTAATGGGCTGGGCGCTCTTTTGGTACCTGCATTCCATGTCCAAGAAACCCACACGCTGGTCAGTGACAAATAAAATTTATCATGGTATCGGCCTAAGTCTCCTCGTTCTCAATCTGTATGTAGTTGTTTACTACGGGATGCGGTGGTCGGGGTTATTGCACGTCGAAGCTTTTCTGCCCCTCGACTACATCTTCAGAGATGTGAGATACGTCACGTTCGTCATGTTTTACTGTGCGATACTGTGGTCGGCAAAGTACCTGGAGAAGATGCGTGAGGAGTACAGGTTTTTGCTCTCTCGATCGAAGCCACGGAAAAGGAGCATAAAAGAACGGGTATTAAACGTGATCATTGACGAACGGACGCTATTGGTGCTGATAGGTATAGCGTTTTTATGGCGCACGGTCATAAGCTTTGACTACACGATAACCTTTTGGGAGAGTATGTGCTCCTATATTGTCCAGCTCATCATAGGCTGGTTTCTCTTCGGGTATCTGAGCGCATTGTCCGTGAAAGTGAGGAATAGGTTAGAGTTGATGAAAGTCATCCAGGGGTTTGCCCTCGCGTTATGCACGATCAATGTGTATGCGCTTTTTTACTACGGAATTAATTGGTATAGCGTCGTAGGCATGGAAGGTGTTTCTCAAGGATTTTCACCGACGGACTTCATTTTTATAGATGTGCGGTTTTTTGCGTTGGTGCTATTTTATTATACGGTCATTGTGTTGTCGAAGCTTTTTGAGCAGGCGTATGCAGATTATACGGTGCCGATTACAACGCCGAGTACCACCCTCTTTGGCACGTGAACCGCTGCACGAACGCAAAAATTGCTAGTCCGGTCGATGCTCGATCAATAATCAGGCGTTCTCTTCACAGAAAAGGGTTTAAATGTACCCCATGCTGTAGAGCAGCCCCAATATGTACGCGAGCACACCGCAGGCAAGGAGGAGAATCGCCAGGAAAAGACCGACGTACACTCCCAATTTCTCCACGTCGACGTCGGGGCAATGCGCCTTTATCGCCTCCACCGCTCTCGGGTCATACGTCTCTAAACTCAACATAATCCTCATCGTGTCCGCCGGACGTTTCATAAAACATCTCAGCGCACTCATGAATTTACCCGCCATAGTCTTTCTCCCCCTTCTTTATTCTTACCGTGACACCGTCTTCATCTTCTCTTTTTAGGTCACTGGTGTCTGCATATTTGTCTATGACTATATAAATATTTCGGTTTTTAAACGCGTTTACTATTTTAGTAAAGCATTCTATTTAAAGATGGGATAGGTACTACACACGAGAGCGAGGGGGAAGATGATAAAATGGCTGAAGAAGAAGAACGTAATGGATATTTAGATCGGGGTACCATACGAGGTGGAGGTGAGAATATGGCTGTTGCGGAGCAGGAAGATAGGATAATCGAACTTGTCGTTTCAGTGCAGCAAGCAGGGAATGAGCGGGGCAAGCGCGTGTATTTCGATAGTAGGAGCATGGGCGAGATACGAGAGAAATACGGCGATGATTTCTTCCTCTTCACGGAAAGGACGTTGCTTGCGTTTGTCGAGCCCCGTGAGAAGAAAATCACGCTCACTGCTCTCAAGGGCGTTTACAAGAACTATCTGTAAGAAGTTCTTCGCCTGTCTTTTTTTATTTTCTTTTTCTCGGTAGTTTTTTGCCCTTACGTTATTCTATCGAAATTTTTAGTGGTTAGCAGGCAGTTGTCTGCACCCGACACCACGGCAAAAGATGCATTATTGACAATACTATCAAAACAAACCCATACCGAAACTCTTTTATTCACTGTTCCCTTAGTATAATCTAGGAGGTAAAAAAATGGATGAACAGGTTGTCTATTACAACCCGATATCTCGAATACCATATTCGGATACAGAGGAAGAAAAATCACCAGTTACAGTAAGGCTAAAAATCGCAACTGGAACAATCCTCATATACAGTTTGATCTACCTGATCTTTTTCGTCGTTTACATGCTCTAATTTTAACACCTGAAGATAATCAATGGTTGACCGTGGTGCGGGTAAACACCGATATCCTTCACCGAATTACTTTTTTACCTCCCACCTCAGTGATGGTTGGTGAGTTGGGTATACATAACCCTTTATCTCGAAGGTCGCTTTTTCCCGGTAACGATTTTTGTATGCGCTTCTAAAGGAAAAGCAACTGCTCATCCCTTTAACACTGCGATGTGGAGGGAAAGATACAGAAAAGCTTTTTCTATGCCATGATAAATCTATCGGTTGATACCATTGACCGTTATACACCAGATTCTCACCACAGTAGATGATATTGTCTG
>CAYNTR010000016.1:0-27878 GCA_964400255.1 uncultured Halobacteria archaeon | reverse complement strand
GTTATTAGATTGGGTGTTTATAAAAGTCACGGTTTGTCGGACATTACCAAAAAATAAAACTTGATAATAAATCCAAATACCAGCTAACAAAATTGGGTTCCAGAGCTATCGAGCACCAATAACTTTTTACCCTGCAACTTCTTGTTCCAGTTCTAAAAATTGTAAATTGTCTTATTTGGCTGTATAAATGCAAAAAAGTCATATGCCTTTAACGCTTTGCCGCTTCTAAAACCACCGATATCTCTTAAGTCCCCAAATCCCAGGAGCTGAGATACTTCTGCTGCTCGTCCGTTAGTTCTTCAATCTCGATGCCCATTGCGGCTAACTTCAAGCGCGCCACCTCCTCATCGATCTCCTTCGGCACGGAATAGACCTCATTCTTCAGCGTTTCGTGATTTTCCACGATGTGCCGCACACATAACGCCTGGTTGGCGAAACTCATGTCCATCACCTCAGGTGGATGCCCGAATGCGGCAGCGAGATTCACCAGCCGGCCTTCGGATAATAAATATAACCGCCTACCATCCCGCATGACATACTCCACTACCTCTTCCTTCACTTCGTTCGTCTTAACCGCAAGCTCTTCGAGGTCAGGAATGTTTATTTCCACATTGAAATGCCCGGAATTTGCTAAGAGTACGCCATCGTGCATCAGCTCAAAATGCTCCCGTCGTATCGCTGAGATGTCTCCCGTCACCGTAACGAAAAGATCACCGATTTTCGCTGCGTCCTTCATGGGCATTACCCGGTATCCGTCCATAACCGCCTCAAGAGCTTTCCTCGGATTCACCTCGACCACAACAACCCTCGATCCGAGACCTTTTGCCCTCAGAGCAACGCCTCTGCCACACCAGCCATAGCCAACCACGACAACCGTCTTTCCAGCAAAAAGGAAGTTCGTCGCGTTCATTATGCCATGAAGGGTTGACTGTCCGGTTCCATATCGGTTATCAAACATCATCTTCGTCTCCGCATCATTAACCGCGATGACCGGAAATCGCAGCTTCCTCTGGACCGAAAGCGCCCGTAACCTTATAACCCCTGTTGTTGTCTCCTCGCAGCCGCCCTCAATTCCTTCAAGGCGTTTCTCATGAACTCTCGCAATCGTATCGGCGCCATCGTCAAGGATTATATCAGGCCTAATCTTCAGCGCCTCGTCCAAGCATTCATAGTACTCCGTTTCATTCTCGCCCCGGAATGCGTAGACGTTTATGCCTGCATCCGCAAGTGCGGCAGCGACATTATCCTGGGTGCTGAGTGGATTTGAGCCAGTAAGTGCGATTGTTGCACCGCCGGCTCGTAGTGTTAAGATAAGATTTGCCGTTTCCACGGTAACATGGAGACAGGCAGCGATCTTTACTCCATCCAAGGTTTTTTCTTTTTCATATCGCTCTCTAATAATCTGTAGAACCGGCATCTGCCTTCTTGCCCATTCAATGCGTTTCTTTCCATATTCCGCTAGATTTATGTCCTTAACAATGAAGTCTTTCATCATACCACCTTCATTTATAGTTGCTGAACTGATAAGTTCTACTCTATAAAAACCTTTTTATCTCCCTATACGCTAATCGAAAACTAAAGGTGAGTGAGTGGGTAGAGGGGAAAATAGAACATGATTGTAAAAGATGTACTCCATGAAAGCGTCTTGACGCTTGCTGAGGCTAAGGAAATATTAAACGCTCTGAAGACAAGCGGCGAAGGGGCGAAAAAGAAAGAAGGGGAGGAAGAGAAGGAGATACGCTATGAGCGGAGGAAGGCTTCAGAGCATACGACAAAATTTGCTAAAGGTGGAGCGAAAGAGTCACGGGCGCTGATCAAAAAGCTTCTCAAATTACCCAAAATGAAAGAGGGGATAGCAGTACGCATTGCGGATTTCATGCCAAAGAGCCCAAACGAGGTGCGGGCGATTTATGCGAAGGAACGGTTTACACTTACCGAGGCAGACATAGAAAAAATACTCGATTGTGTTGCACAATATGAATGATTGAAGTTGGATGTGAGATAACGCCTTTTTTTGGGGGAAGAAGGGATGAGAGGGTATGCGTTGGAAAAAAAGGGCAGGATAGAGCGGAGCAGAGGGAACGGAAAGGAAAAGCGGCGAGAGACGTATGCCCGAGTCATCGATTATTTGCCCTACGGACATTCTAACGATTCCCGCCCGGTCTATCAAAAGAAACCTCTTGTTCAGACTATCGGCGAAGATAGATTTGTCTTGATGGAACTATCACCCAAGAAGGACAAAATTCCCGAGATGTATGCGCGTGTCTATATCGGGGAAGGTGAGCGGGAAGTAATAGATCATGTGATTAAGCGATTACGATACGAGGAATTAACGCCGACCTCGAAGGTAGAACTCCCCTACATATTAGAGACCATCGTAAAAGAGAATGAAGAACGGTTTATAAAAGCATTCAACGACGCAAAGCCGATCACAACGAGATTACACACGCTTGATTTGCTCCCCGGTATTGGGAAGAAATTGATGTGGGCGATCGTGGAAGAGCGGAAGAAAGGACCGTTTTCCAGCTTTGAAAATCTTATGAAACGAGTTAAAGGACTTCACCATCCTGAGAAGATACTTGCCAAGCGAATAGAAGAGGAACTAATGGTGGAGGATATTAAATACCGACTTTTTACACAGGCCTGATATTCGCAGGTTCTATAATGGGACTATCTCAAGGGCTTGCCAAGGAATAAACGGCTCCCTTTGAAGATTTAAAGAATACTTCCCACTATAGTAATAAGGGGCGAGGGATAATAATGGACCGAAAAAATGCGGTAATTGCGGCATTAACCATTCTTTTGATTTTCTCCACACTGACTTCGTTCCTTGTGTATCAACAGCAGCGGCACATGATAGAGTCCCAGGAAGATGTTATCGAACAACTTATCAGTACGCGCAACGCGGAAAGCGTTGATAGATCGGAACTCCCAGCGTTTATAACGGATTCTCAAAGTACCAGTAGTTCGAGTGCTCATATCGTTGCCGTAAGGAGTGATACCAGCGAGGGCGTGATCGGTACGGTGCATGTAACGATAAACGATGGAACGGGGAATGTATTGGTCAATACCAATCCATTTGTCGAGCCTGATACTTAGTATTCGGCACGAGAAGCGGTAAAAGTTGCTGAGAACTTCACCAATGTTGACGTCTCGAATAACGATATCATTATCTCGTTCGCCATCAATGGCACCGTCCTTGGCGGTCCATCAGCGGGAGCTGCTACCACCGTTGCTACCATCGCGGCGATTCAGGGAAAGCAGGTTAAGCAAGATGTCGCTATTACGGGGACCATCGAAGCGGGAGGCTACATAGGGCCGGTAGGAGGGGTGTTTGACAAGGCCGTTGCCGCAGAGAAGAATGGCATGAAGCTTTTTCTGGTGCCGCGGGGTCAGAAAAAAGTAATCTATTACGAACAGCAAATAGAAGAGCGAGATATATTTGGATTTACGTTTACGCGGGTTTACTACACACCCAAAGAGATTGATCTCGATGAGTATATGGACGGCAAGATGGATGTGGAGGAAGTAGCAACAATTGGTGAAGCAGTGGCGTATATGATCGTATGATTTCATGATTAGAATACGCAAGAGTCCCCTCTCCGGTTTCTGTATAGACCAAATTTTCGTTTATTATGGGAATATTGTACTCCGTTATCTCAACTCACCTGCGCACTTCTTTTATAAGGTAGATTAAAAATATTCCGTAAACTTTATATATCCGTCTTTCCAACCTTCCCATTAGTAATGAAAAAAAAGGGTGGAGAAAGATCCTTGGGTACGGTACTTCACATAGTGGATAACAAGTTGATTGTGAAGGGTGGGAAACTCAATGTAAAGCGTATAGTCAATTCTATCGTCGTGACCGAGGAGAAAAAGAAAATAGGAAAAGTTTACGACATCTTTGGACCTGTGAATCGCCCTTATGTGGGTATAAAGGCATTTAAAGGAATATCGGTGGAGGAGCTGGAAGAGCTTGCTTATAAAAAATTATACGTTCTCTGACGTGAGGGAGGGGAAAGGAGATGCATGAAGGGGAGAGGGAAGAAACCGGTGGGGTGGCAAGGAACAGATCAACTATAGATCGAGAACGCTTACACCGGCTTAGTGAACGACAACGACGGAAAAAATTAAGTAATCCTATTGGCAAGCAGCGGTTACATGCGCAAGATGAGATAGACCGATTGTCATCATTGCTATCTATACCTGAGAAAACGAGAGAAGGGAGCTTGGCAATATACCGCGAAGCGTGGGAGAATGATTTAATTCATGGACGTTCAATAGAGAAGATCCTGGCCGCATCTATTTACATGGCGTGTCGTAGACATAATGTGCCGCGAACGCTTGACGAGATAGAAGATGCAACAAAAGTCGGACGGAAGGATATCATTAAGACCTGCAAGTTATTGGCAAAGCGACTGGGTATGAGGCTTACTCCGTCATCCCCTATGGAGTATGTGAGTCGATTTTGCGCTAAATTAAATTTAAAGCGGCCTGTGGAGGAACGAGCACGGGAGATAATAAATGAGGCGTTAAAACGGGATATAACAAGCGGGAGAGGTCCTACCGGTATAGCGGCGTCGGCAATTTACATAGCAGCGATCTTATGTGACGATCGGAAGACGCAAAAAGATGTTGCTGAGGCCACGGGTGTTACGGAAGTGACCTTACGTGTGCGGTACAAAGAGCTCGCGCGGGAATTAGGCATAAAAGTAGAGTAAATGGGCTCGTTCAGGGGTGTAGTAAATCAATTTGAGGATTCTAGCTTTATAAATTGTTACAAATTCCATGAAAAAAACCAGCTCTGATGGGATATTTGAAGTCATCCCCGCGGTAGACTTAAAAGGTGGCAGATGTGTCCAGCTGCGACAGGGCAAGAAAGAGGACGTAATCTTCTCTTCCGCAGAAGATCCCGTTGCGATCGCTGAGCAATGGGTTATGCAGGGTGCAAGGAGGTTACATATTATCGATTTGGATGCTGCGTTACAGGAAGAGCAGAGTAATTTTGTGGTCATTAAACGGATAGCGGAATCGAAAGGGGTGCTCGGGAAGGCGAAGATTCAGGTCGGCGGGGGTATCAGATCTTATGAGGTAGCGGCTCAGCTGCTCACGATAGCCTCCGGTAAGGGCGTGGATAGGATAATATTTGGGACTGCTGCACTGAAATCTCCGCGTCTTGTAGAGGACGTAGCGGAGGAGTTTTCTCCTGATCGCGTGATGGTTGCGTTGGATGCGAGAGGAGGCAAGGTAACGATAGACGGCTGGCGAGAAGTGACGGGTATCGATGCGACAGAAGCGGCGAAACAGGCAGTGAGAATCGGTGCAGGTAGTTTACTGTTTACGAACATCGACGTTGAAGGTTTGATGAAGGGCATAGACCCCAGGATTATCGAGGAGTTCGTGGGTTCGGTGGACGTTCCAGTGGTAGTAGCCGGGGGAGTAACCAGTGTGGCGGATGTACGGCGTATAAAAAAAGCAGGCGCGAGCGGGGTAGTAATAGGAAGTGCCTTGTATAAAGGAAAAATTGATTTTACTGAATTAATGAAGAGATTCCACGATTAAAACATCCTGAAGCGCTTTTATTTCACCTCCATGAAAAACCCAATTATTCTAGCTGTTTTCTCTTAGCACAGGTTTTCTTTTGTAAAAAGAGAAAGTGTTACGCCGCCGACAGGACTCGAACCTGTGACAAACCGGTTAACAGCCGGTCACTCTACCAACTGAGTTACGGCGGCAGACTGAATTCGTGTTCAGCGCTACCTTCTACTCTTACTCTTTGGTATTATAAAAGGTTTTTAAACGCACGGATTACGACTCGTGAAAAATACGCTCTTTTCATTGTTCGTCAGCAGAAAACAGTGCAAAAAGGGTTCATTCAAGTTCACTCAACCTCATATAAAACCGGTTTAATTTCTCTTTTCCCCGTTTGAGCATGGAATTCGCCGTTGGTATGATGAAATCGAGGTATGTGTCACTGATAAACAACCTGTCAGCTGAAGCCAGTGGGACATCCATCCATTCCGTGCTCATGATCTCTACCATCACCTTTTTTTTATCCTTCCCACCGCCTTTATACCGCGGTATTTAAACCCGGACTCAAGTGTTATCTGTAACAACGCCGTTGCATTCTCTAAACCCCTACATGCCACGTGCATTATCGGTGATTGCGCGAGTAACCATATATCTCCTTCCATGGACGGCTTCACGTCGTTCATAGCCGCTAAAACTTCTTCCTTTCGTACCGCGTGATGCCACTTCCCGATAAACGTTGCTGCTCGCTTGGCACCTATCTCGGGTAAGCACATCAACGCTATTCTGCCCGAACAACTGCTCGTGGTAAAGAAATCGCCGAGGCGGTTTATCTTCTCGAGTGTCTCTTTCACCTCCTCATCTGCGCCTCGGCGCTGCAAACGCTCAAGCGCCCACTTCTTCTGCTCTTCAAATATCGACATTTTTAACAGGAAAATTTCAAAAGCTTTTTATATTCCCTCGACAACAAACCTATATTTAATAAGCAAGAGATCAAAAAATGATCGAAGTCTTCTTAGTAACGGGGCTGTTGATCGCAACCACAATACTGGTGTGTTTATATCGAGCGGTGCTCGGGCCTGGTCCATTTAATCGAGTCGCCGCTGCGAGTGTGATAGGCACCAAAACGGTCGTTCTCGTAGTTATCGTGGGCTATGTGTTTGAACGGCCATCCATGTTCGTCGATATCTCACTTTTATATGCGATACTGAATTTTGTTGGTACGTTGATCATGGCAAAATATCTGGAAAGGGGTGAGGTATGTTCATAGAACTGCTCAGAAACATAATCGTGGTAATAATCTTCGCGGTGGGCATATTCTTCATGTTCTCCGGCGCGATTGGATTCCTGAGATTCCCCGACTTTTATACACGGCTCCACGCTACAGGGAAGTGTGATACGCTCGGAGAGATTCTCATCATCTTTGGTCTCATCATATTCGACGGCTTCTCTCCGCTCAGTGCGAAACTTCTGTTCCTGAGCTTTTTCATGCTTCTTGCGAATCCCGCGGGTACGCATGCGATGATGCGGGCAGCGTATGTTACCGGCGTAAAACCGTGGAAGAGGGGTGAGGAGCGGCAATGACTAAAATGGGTGAGAAGGAGTTCAGTGTTGTCGTAACCCTCGTTGTACTTACGATATTCTGGTTGCTCCTGTCACCATTGACGGTTGATATCTATAAGTACTTTACCGGGCATCTGCATGAGGAGGAAATACCCCATGTCCTCTTCCTTCTGGGCTCCGCTATCATTTGTATCGCTATCGTCACCGTCATCTCTCATGATCTGTTGATCAAAAAGGAAGAGCAGATGTGGGTGAAATTCACCAGGCTTCTTGCTTACATCCCCTGGGAGTTATATCAAATTGTGCTGGCGAATCTGGATGTCGCTTATCGTGCGCTCCACCCAAAATCGTTCGTTGCCGGAAGATCTGGTGGCATGTTCGGTGTTGGGCCGATAGACCCGGAGGTGATCGAATTTGAGACCACCTTGAGGAGCGATTTGGCGCTCGTTACTATGGCGAATTCCATTACGTTAACACCGGGAACGATAACGATATTAATTGACATACCGAAGGGGAAATTCTGGGTCCATGCCATTGCAAAAGCCCCTGGAGATGGGCTCTTAGTGGATCAGACGATGCAGAAAAAGGTTGGCCATGTATATCTGGAGGAGGGATAAGATAAAAATGATAGTTCCGCTAGATCTTCTCATGTTGTTTGTAATTGTAGTGATTGCCATTGCGACGATAACCGTGAAGGACCTATTCAGCGCGGTTGTATTATTTGCGGCCTACAGTTTTCTGATGGCGGTGGTGTGGGCTGAGATGCATTCGGTGGATGTTAGTTTTACCGAAGCAGCGGTGGGCGCTGGTGTATCAACAGCATTCCTTATTGCGGCGCTGTCCAGAACAGAGAGGTGGGAGAAGGGATGAAACCACTATCAGCCGTAGGACTACTTTTTGTACTCGTTTTAGCCGTTATGTTTATGTATGTAATTGAGGATATCCCACCATATGGGAGCCCGTATACTCCGGCTACCAAATATGTGAAGTTGGATTTCTCCCTTGATGCTGCGGGCTCGGAGGCAGATTTGAACCGTGGTGTCATTCCAGTGGAATTACTAGAGAAACTTGAAGAGCGGAAATTCATAGTCCCCTCTACAGTTGAGAAATTGAATGAGGGTGAATGGGATGCTAAGATTGAGAAGGGTGAGCTGCACTATCTCGAGGAAGAGAAGTACTACTTCATCAAAAAAGAGGGAGACCGGCTGGATGTTTATAGATATGCCGTCATCGTGCGGTATTTAGAGAAAGGGCTCGAAGAAACCGCTGTTCCCAATATCGTGACGGCCATTATTGTTGATTACCGAGCATACGATACGCTCGGGGAGACCTCTGTTATATTCACCGCGGGCATATCGGTCATATTGTTACTGAGGAGGCGAGGAAAACTGTGAAGAAGGGTGAAATGAGCAACGCGAAAAAAGAGGAGGAAATCGCACGAGTAGCGAAGGAGCGAGATGTTATAGTACAGACAATCTCATCAATAATGATTCCATTGATCCAAATCTTCGCGTTATATGTGATCATTCACGGGGCCTTAGGGCCGGGAGGAGGATTCCAAGGCGGAGTAATACTTGCGTCATCCTTTGTCTTGTATATCATCGCTTTTGGTATCACGGGCGCGAGGAAACGATTACCAGAAACATGGAATACCGGCTTGCAAAGCCTCGGTGTCTACATCTATGCCGGCGTGGGGCTCCTCTGCATCATACTAAGTCTTGGCGTTGCGCAATATCTCAACTATGGGTGGCTTGCACTGCCCGTCTTTTTTGAGGAAAGGAGAGCGTTAGGCATGGATTTCGTGGAAATAGGAATCGGAATAACGGTGATGGCAACCATGACCTCTCTCTTTTTTGACCTCGCGTGGAAAGGGGGAGGGGAGGATGAAAGTAAAGAAGGTGAAGAAGGGAAGGAGGGTGAAGAAGGGAAATGATCGAATGGTTGATCCAAGAGATATTGGCAAAATATAACTACTGGATTTCCGTAATCATCATTCTCATTGGGTTCTATGCAATGATTGCAAAAGATAACTTGATAAAGAAGCTTATCGGTCTCAGCATATTTCAGACGGGGATATTCCTCTATTTCATATCTCTCGGTGATATCGGTATAGGGTGGGGCTTAAGATCCGGTACTACCTATGTCATCGAAGAGACCGTAAAGGCGGGTTACATCTATATTAACCCCTTACCTACGGCGCTTATTCTGACGGCGATTGTGGTATCAGTCTCCACACTTGCAGTCTCCTTAGCTCTTGTCATTAGAATTTATGAGGAATATGGAACGATCGAAGAATCGGAGATTATAGCAAAGGAGAGAGCGTTATAGCGGTGACATCGGTGTCACGACAGAGGAAAAGAGATAGCTTTTTATAGACACCAGAGAAAAACAGAAGAAGGAGATACAAGTGTACGATGCTAAGCGTTGAACATTTACCGGTGCTTGTGGTTGTAATATCGCTCCTTTCCGCATTCACTATTCTGATTGCGGGTTGGGTAAACAGGAAATCGTCTTGGTTCATTTGCATCGCAACTATTCTCGTTCAACTCATCATGGCTCTTGTTATCTTGAATCATGTCCTTACGGTAGGCACCATACACTACTGGCTTAGTGGCTGGAGACCTCCATGGGGCATAGGATATCTTGTAGATGCATTGAATGCATACGTATTGGTCATTGTTCTGTTTTTAGGCTTGATCTGCGTAATACATGCAAAGAGTAGTATAGAGCTCGAACTACCAGAACCACATAAAGTTGTTACTTTCTATATCGTTTATCAACTCTTTATAACGGGTTTATGCGGTGTAACCGTCACCGGCGACATATTTAACATGTATGTCTTCATCGAGATATTGTCGTTAGCTGCGTATACCTTAGTAGCTTCGAAAGGGGGAATAGCACTGAGGGCAAGTTTTATTTACCTCGTTATGGGTTCTATCGGTGCCTGCTTCTTTTTGTTGGGGATAGGTTTCCTCTACTCGGTAACGGGTTCGCTGAACATACAGGACCTCTCGCTCTTATTGCCACCTTTGTACGGGAATAGAGTGGTTCAAGCGGCTTTTATATTCTTCATCGTGGGATTGGGCGTAAAGATGGCGATCTTTCCGCTTCATACCTGGTTACCAGAAGCACACCCCGCTGCACCTAGTCCAATATCGGCTATGCTGAGTGGAATCATGATAATGGTTGGATTTTACGCGTTAATTAGAGTGCTGTTTACACTCTTCCCCTCGTATTATAACTATGGTCTCATCTTGCTTGTCTTCGGTCTTCTCTCAATGACAGCGGCAAACTTCCTTGCCTACTTCCAAAACGACTTGAAAAGACTTCTTGCGTACTCGAGCATTGTCAACATGGGTATTGTAGCCACGGGTGTAGGAGTTGCCGCTTATATTATCTCATCGGTATCCGAACCGTTAAAGGCACCTCCTGAAGCGGCATCTTTAGCCATGACGGGTGCCTTACTCCATATTTTGAGTCATGGTGTAGGCAAAGCGATGGCTTTCTTGGGTTCTGGTAACATTCATGGCAGTCTTCATACGAGGGAGCTCTCGAAAATGGGAGGCATTGGGAGGGACATGCCCTTTACCGGTTACTCAATGTCGGTGGGCTTGCTCTCATTACTAGGCTTGCCGCCTCTACTTGGTTTCTGGAGTAAATTTCTCATAATAATGTCGGTGGCATTGGCACTTCGATCTGTTGGTGGTGTGGTGTTAACGGCGACTTTTATCCTTCTCTTATTTAACGTTATCTACGCCGCTGCATATTATCTCAGAGTGACCAAGGTTTTAATGATCGAAAGTGGTGCGGCTAGAACCCACGAGGCACCCGTTCCAATGGTATTTGCAGTTGTTGTTTTTGCTGTCATCTGTTTAATAGGGGGTTTATTCCCCATTTCACTCATCAGGTTAGCTGGATTTGCGGCATCGGCAATTTTAGGGGGTGTATGAGTTGGCGATAATAGTATCCATCAGACCGTTGTTAGCAATTTCATGCTCCTTCATCTGCGTTTTTCTCGTGTTACTCTTTAATAAACGGCCGAACGTCAGGGAAGCCTGCACGATGCTCGCCAGTACAGCACAGTTTTTGATTATCTTATCTATGGCGCCGATTATTGCGGGAGGAGATGTAATCGAAGCCCCTCTCTTTACTATATTTACCGGGATCGTTTTTGTATTTAGAATAGATGCATTTGGTCTAATTTTTGCGATTACTTCTTCTTTCTTGTGGATTCTGGTGTCCTCCTACTCCATAGGCTATATGAGGTCGTTACAGGAACACGCCCAAACGAGATACTATGCCTGTTTCGCTTTAGCAATTTTCGGTGCGGTAGGCATAGCAATGTCCAAGAACCTGATCACCATGTACTTCTTTTATGAGACCTTAACGATAGCAACCTATCCCTTAGTGGCGCACAATGGCATACCCGCATGGGGTCATAAGGCAGAGTATACTGAAACGGCAGTGGAAGCACGATTTGCAGGCCGTAAATACTTGGCTTATTTGCTCACTTCGGGTTGGTTCTTCTTTGTTGCGATCGTGTTAACGTTTTACCTTACCGGGACGACTGATTTTGTGAACGGAGGAATATTAACTCTTGATTCTGCGTCACGCGTGACCTTGATGCTGCTATTTGTGTTATTCATGCTGGGCGCCATGAAAGCGGCATGGATGCCGTTCCACAGTTGGTTGCCAACGGCAATGGCTGCGCCGACGCCGGTGAGTGCGCTCTTGCATGCCGTAGCAGTGGTGAAGGCCGGGGTGTTTGTCGTCGTCAGAATTGTGTGTTACATATACGGTGTGGATTTGATGGGTGCGCTTGGACTGGGAGTAATCCTCGCTTCTGTGGCCTCTTTTACGATGATTGTCGCTTCTTTGTTCGCCATCGCTCAGGACAATCTGAAGAGGAGACTTGCCTATTCCACGATAAGCCAGTTATCGTACATCATCTTTGGCGTTGCGCTCTTGGGCCCAATGGGTGTAACCGGGGCAATGATTCACATCCCCTTCCACGGGTTCATGAAGATAACGCTCTTTATGTGTGCCGGTTCAATATTGGTGGCCACGGGGAAGAAGAACATAAGCGAGATGGCGGGCATAGGGCGAACAATGCCGGTAACGATGCTCGCATTTGCCGTAGGCGCGCTTGGAATGAGTGGTATCCCGCCGGTGTCAGGATTTGTAAGTAAATGGTATCTTTGCCTGGGTACACTGGAATCTGGCGAGCTGGTTTTCTTAGCTGTCCTCTTGATAAGTTCATTGCTCGATATCGTTTATTTCTTCCCGATCATCTTTACTGCGTTCTTTGGTAAACCCAAAGAGTGGACTGATGGCGGCACCAAGAGTGAAAAGACCGAGATAAAAGAAGCACCACTTTTCATGACTGTTCCTATAATTCTGACGGCACTTATTTCCATTATCTTCTGTTTGCGCCCGAATACCTTTTACATCTTAGAGCTTGCCAAAATCGCGGTTGCAGGTTTAGTGGGGGGAGGTGTCTAATCTAAGAAATGAAAATAACCATGCGACATTTGTTTTTGATGCTTTATGTATGCCTTGCGGCGGGCGTCTTAGCAGGCTTTCTCGTTCATTATCTCCACCTTGTGCATCCTCATTTCGTGTGGGAGGAATTACCCGTCTTCAGCGCTCTCTACGGGTTCTTCGGCTGTGTCATCATCATCGTGGCGTCGAAAGCGCTTGGGCATCACTGGCTTCAGAAGGAGGAGGATTACTATGAGAAACACTGAAAGATGCAAATTGGAATTTGCAGAAGTCAAAATGCGAGTTTTATCTCTCTTGCTTTTTGCAGTGTGCACCACGTGCTGTGGAGGTGATGGGTGGTGATTGAGTGGTTGCACCCAGGACTGATATTTCTCTTCGGTGCTCTTTTGATACCCCTGTTAAAGGGCAGATTTAGACAGGCGTATTTGCTTATTCTGCCCGCAGTAGCCTTTATAGACCTCATTCTCATAACAAAGGGCGTATTCGGGAATGGCCCCTTCTGGCAACTCTCCTTCTTAGGATATGAGCTTACCCTCGGTAGAGTGGACAGACTGAGCATGGTCTTCGCGTACGTATTCGTGATTGCATCCTTTGTCATGACGGTCTATGCACTCCACGTAAAAGAGACGGGGCAGCATATGTCCGCGTTCATCTATGTCGGAAGCACGCTGGGCGTGGTCTTTGCAGGCGACCTCTTTACCCTGTTCTTCTTCTGGGAAGTGATGGCATGGTCATCAATGCTCTTAATCTGGTATCGTAAAACGAAGGCAGCATACGGTGCAGGGTTCAGGTTTATCATGGTGCACATGTTTGGCGGTATAAGTCTCTTAGCCGGTGTTGTCTTACATCTGCAAGCTACGGGTTCTATTGCTTTTGAAAGCTTCGAGTGGGGATTGGGGAGCGAGTATCTGGGTACTTATCTTATATTCCTTGCATTCATTATAAACGCTGCCGTGCCTCCTCTTGGTGCATGGCTGGCAGATGCCTATCCAGAAGCGACTGTTACCAGCGCGGTGTTTTTAACTGCATTTACCACGAAGAGCGCGATCTACGTGCTGATACGGGGCTTTCCGGGTGTTGAGATTCTGATATGGTTGGGAGCGATCATGGCGCTGTATGGAGTGGTGTACGCAGTGCTTGAGAATGATATACGAAGACTGCTCGCATACCACATCATCTCCCAGGTGGGCTACATGGTGTGTGGAGTGGGAATGGGGATTTTTGGCACTGCTGCTGGTGAAATGGCGTTAAATGGTGCGGCTGCTCATGCGTTCTGCCATATCCTTTACAAAGCGCTCCTGTTCATGGGTATGGGCGCCGTGGTGGAGGTGACCGGAAGGAACAAGCTGACCGAACTGGGTGGTATCTACAAATACATGCCCATCACTTTTTGGCTTTACATGATTGGCGCTTTCTCCATTTCTGGATTCCCGCTATTCAATGGATTTGTGAGCAAGACAATGGTCGTCACTGCCGCTGGGATGTGGCATTATTCAACTATATGGCTGATGCTCGAGGGCGCTTCAATAGGAACCTTCCTGCACACAGGTCTGAAACTTCCGTGGGGCGTCTGGTTTGCAAGAGATGAGCCGGTATGCGAGGCAAGGGAGCCGCCGAAGAATATGCTTGTTGCAATGGGCCTCACTGCGTTTTTGTGCACCCTTCTCGGGGTGTATCCAAAGATACTGTACGACATGCTTCCTTTTACCGTTAATTATGAACCGTATGCACCGGGTCATGTGGTAGCAATGAGTCAACTCCTTCTGTTCACCTTTGTAGCGTTCTGGTTGTTACGGGGAATGCTTCACGGTACACCTACAATTTCGCTTGATACTGACTGGTTCTATCGAATACCCGGGAAGCGGATCATATGGTTCTGTGAAAAACCGTTGATGGCGTTTGCGAGTTTCATTGACCGGAGTGTATTGAGAACGGCACATTTTTTCATCAATCCTTTCCCCGCCCTCGTAGTTAAGTTCGTTGAGAATCCAATAGATAAAGCGTTTCACGTGCGACTTCCAGATCTCCTCAACTTCGAAGGGATCCATGGCAAAATAAGGAAGGTCAAGGATAGAGAGCTGTCGTATAATTTACTCTACATACTTCTCGCTATGCTCATCCTTCTCTTCTATACATTATTTACGGTGGTGATGGAATGATGATGCCCTATCTTCTCCTCCAAACAGTAGTGGCGCCAGTTATAGCTTCCCTGTTCATACTTGTAACCAGGCGAAAAATAGGAAGAAAAGCACGATTTGTACCCGGTATAACCCTGCTCTACACTACTGCTCTTCTCTTAATTGCGGGCATCAACGTTTATCAGGGTATAGGAGAAAAAACAAAAATTGTCGAGGAATATGTATGGGGACCAAATGTGACCTTTGGTCTCTTAGCTGATGGTTTGAGTCTTCCGGTTGCGTTGATAATAAATATAATCTGTACCGCGCTTGCATTTTTCTCAATACACTATGTGGAACACAGAATAGAGGTAATATATGGAGAAGAGGATGAAAAGACACAACTTTCGTATTACACCACGTATTTCTGGCTCTACCTCCTCTTTCCCGCAGCTTTCATCGGTATTTGCTTTGCTACAAACCTCATAGTAATATATCTCTTTATAGAATTAATGGTTATTCCCCTTTACTTCATAATGAGTTTCTTTGGTTATGTAGAGCGTTTTAGAGTCGCCGTAATGTGCTTCCTCTGGGGAATCGTTGGTGGAACATTCGTCTTATTTGGATCTGTGTTAGTTTATTCTCAGATAGGAACCTTTGAAATCTCGGAGTTGGGCACTCTTGCCGGGAATCCAATGACTAAATGGATTGCCTTACTTATCCTTCTCGGTGTATCTACGAAGCTTGCAATATTTCCACTTCACGTTTGGATGCCCTGGGTTCACGCAGAGCATCCCACATGCATAGCGGGATTGCTTGCGATTTATGCGAATATAGGAGCCTATGTAATTGTTCGGGTTCTCATCATACCGCTCTATAATGACCTCAAAGTGTTCAGCATACCTATTATGATAATGGCAATGATAACTATAGTATATGGCGCTCTCCTCACCCTGGCTCAAACAGACGTGAAGCGACTCTGTGCTTGCTCAACTATCGGTCAGATATCATACTCTGTCCTTGGGCTGGGAGCACTCACCATCTGGAGTGTTGAAGGCGGCATGTTTTACTTCCTGAGTCACATCCTGGGTAAAGGCATTCTCTTCTCAACCGCTGGTATAGTAGTTTACGTAACTGGAATCAGGGATATGCGAGAGATGGGCGGACTTATACATAAGATGCCAATAGCCGCTACGCTCTGGATAGCAGCCGCAGCAATACTCACCGGTGTTCCTCTCACAAGTGGGTTTACGGGAAAATGGATACTGTTTACCGGCATATTCAGTTCAAATCCAACTTCCGTCGGACTGGTAATTGCAAGTCTGGGAATCCTCTCAACTATATTAACGGGTGTCTATGCATTCTGGGCTGCGTACAGGATGTTCTTTGGGCCCATGAATCCTGAACTAGCAAATAACGATAAGATCAAGGACCCGCCATTAACGATGAGCGTGCCTCTGCTCATCCTGGCAGTTATCTCGTTCATCTTGGGATTATATCCGAAACCCCTTTTGGATCTCCTGCACACGGTGTTATCTGTATTAATATGAGCGCATCAACAAATATCGAAATATTTATATGGAGTAAACAAGAGAGATAAAAGGAGAATGAAGACGGTGCCCGTAAAAGGACAAAAAGGAGGTAAAAGGGATGGCAAGCCCATTCATCGATGCATTGAAATGCTTTGTTAAATGCCCCTTGTGCACATGGAGGCTCATGCGGAGTTTGGGTTCGTATGATCCGGAGACAATAGAATTAATAAAGGAAAGTTGCCCCGGAGTAGATATTGAGAACATAGGTTATTACTTCGGTCTTTTCCAGGCTATGGTTTTCCTTACGCTCTGCGTGATGGCGTATCTATTTTTTAACGCGCTTAGACTCGTTCTCCTGCACCGTGAAATGCTTGTCCCACCATGAAGATAAAAAAATTTAGAAAGTTTTTTAATATATAAAGAAACATAGGTATTCAAAAAATGAATAAAATACCACCTGAATTGGATGAAGCGCTTTCGGCCGGTGCAGGATTCTCGCTGTTGATCAAAGGGGAGCCAGGAACAGGGAAGACAATGCTCGCTTTTGAGATACTCGAGGAGTTCGAGGGCAAAGATGCTGTTTACCTCTCAACGCGGGTTTCACTTCCTGCTCTCTACGAGCAATTTCCATGGCTAAAAGAACGTCCTAACTTTAGCGTAATAGATGCAACTAAGTTGTACATTTCAGCAAAAGCTTTTCCAAGACCTCGATCTCTCGCTGAGATTCTTCACACCAAGTTGGAGGAGGCAAAAAAGCCCGCAACACTTGTCATTGATAGCTGGGAGGCGATCATATCCGGTGGAAAAGAGGAGCGGCGAGAAGTGCTGGAAGCTGAGATAGCTGATATCGTACGCCATTACGCGACGGAATACAAAATGAATTTGATACTCATTTCAGAGACCAGCGGCACAATCCCGCTCGATTATATCGTTGATGGCATCATCGAGCTCAGCCGTATATCCTTAGATTACCGGAGGGCGAGGGAAATATTGTTAAAGAAGCTCAGAGGCATCAGAATCAACCAGCATAAATATGGGTTTACCTTAGAGGGTGGCCGATTCCGCTCTTTCAGTCCATTCGAGAGAAGGAAGGTAGAGAAGCCGAGAAAAGTAGCGATTGTACCAAATACGGCTACACACATATCTACGGGATGTATGGAGATCGATAGGATTTTAGGCGGCGGATTAAGCAAGGGGAGCACCGCTATGGTCGAATACGGCGATGATTTATCCCTCTTGGGATACCAATCGATCGTCGCTCACATGATTATCAACAGTATACAGCAGGGGACTCATTGCGTGAAGATCCCGAGTAGCGGGTGGGATGAGCGGCGGTTACGGCGAGGGATATTGCCCTTCGTGAAGGAAGAGGATTATCTGAAGTATTTTACCGTCTTTGAGATACGCAGGGAGAAGAAAGAGGCGAGAGAGAACGTGAAGGTCGTGGAAGGTGTAAATTTGGACGAAGAGTTTCCAGTATTCAGGGATTTCGTTTCTCATTTAAAACCTCCCGTCATGGTCATCATCGGAACGGATTGGTTAGAGTACCAATATCGTTTGAAAGCGCTGGGCAACCTTGAGGAAGCGTTAGAGGTGTTCGCCTACTGGATTATGGAATTGAGAGAGGCTGGAAATGTCGCGGTATTTGCAATGCCTAAGGGGGGCATACTTGGAGGAGGACTTGGCCATATGGTGACAACTCGCTTTGAGTTGACGGTGCTCGATCGGAGTGTTGTCTTTTATTGCAATCGCCCTGATACTAAATTATATAGCCTGGATAATGTCATGACCGAAGACGCCCTCAAGTTAACGCTCACTCCTTTCGTATAACGACTCCGCAAAAAATATCCTATCCGATATAGAAGAGCCTATGCGCGTGTCGTGGTAGTCCAACGGTATCCTTTGTGCAAAACCGTGAAATTGGAATTGGTGTGAAACGGATTACTGAAGTATTAATATCGCTTGAAAACGTTGGGCAGTCTTGAGGAAGCGTTGGTTTTTGCCTTTGGATACCGGAGTTGAAGGGAGGCTGGAAATATAGGAGTATTTGGAACCTACTTGTGGCGCAGCGGGTGAAGGCCCGGGTGAAATGGTAACAACTCGATTTGAGCGGACGGTGTTCGATATAAGAGTGTTAAAATAAACATAAGAAAAAAAATTTAAAAAAGAAAGGTCAGACTGAGAGCTTAAAGGTAGTTCTTGTAAACGCCCTTGATAGGAGTAAGTGTGATCCTCCCATCAGAGGTATCAACAAAAGCAAATAAACTCCTTTCGGTGAATAGGAAGAAGTCATCGCCACATCTCTCTCTTATTTCTTCCATGCTCTTGCTATCGAAATACACTCGCTTTCCCCTTTCATTCCCCGCTTGCTGAACAGAGACTACAAGTTCGATAATCTTTTCTTTCTCTTGCTCCGCATCAACCATTTTATCGCCCTTCCATTTTATAGCATCCATGTCTAACCCCTCCCACTTTTCTTCATTAGCCCTCTTGTCATAATCCTCTTACCCTTTTGTTCAATAATATCTTTTACTTAAAATATTAACCGCTTTTAATAGTGCGGGTCGGGATAAAACAGAGACAGAAGATATGAGGGGAGTTTTTCGCAGGTCTGGAAGACCTGGAGATAGCTTTTGAGGCGACAAGTGGCTATGAATGTTTCTATGAGGTGTTGGAAGGACAAGGGCACAAAGTGAAGTTAGCACATCCGTTGAAGACGAGGATGATCGCGGAAGCAAAGATAAACAACGATAAAATAGTGCGAAAATTCTTGTGGATTTGCTTAGGGGGAGGTCTCCTGCCAACATCTTATGTGCCGCTGAAAAAGATAAGGGAGCTGCGTAACCTTAATCTAGAATATTTTATGCAAAAACATGAATAGCAGAATATCTTGGGATATCAATCTATCGTTGCTCACATGATTATCAACAGCATACAGCAGGGGAGGGGGGGTTCATTGCGTGAAGGTTCCGAGTAGTGGGTGGGATGAGCAGAGGTTGAGAAGGGGTATCTTGCCCTTCGTGAAGGAAGAGGATTATCTGAAGTATTTTACTGTCTTTGAGATACGACGGGAGAAGAAAGAGGCACGCGAGAACGTGAAAGTTTTGGAAGGTGTAAATTTGGATGAAGAGTTTCCAGTATTCAGGGATTTCGTCTCGCATTTAAAACCCCCGGTTATGGTTATCATTGGAACGGATTGGTTAGAGTATCAATATCGTTTGAAAGCGCTGGGCAACCTTGAGGAGGCGTTAGAGATATTCGCCTATTGGATAATGGAATTGAGAGAGGCGGGAAATGTAGCAGTATTTGCAACGCCGAAAGGGGGCATATTGGGCGACGGATTGCGTCACATGGTAACCAATCGCTTTGAGTTGGCTGTACTCGATAGGAGCGTGGTCTCTTATTGCAACCGACCTGATACCAAACTTTATAGCCTGGATAATGTCATGACCGAAGACGCCCTAAAGTTAACGCTCACTCCTTTTGTCTGAATGAAGACGCCGCAAAAAGAATCGTATAACTATACTGGGATTAGGCAGTGTATAGCATGCTCTGGTATATCGGAGATTGTGTTGCATGAGCTAGCGTAGGGGCGTAGTGAGCGGGTTATTTTAAGTAGACTTTATATCCTGAAACGCTTCTTTATACACTATTATGGACCGCAGGATTCCGCCTGAATTATGTAAAGCACTCTCAATCGGGGCTGGCTATTCGCTCTTGATCAAAGGCGAGCCGGGAACCGGGAAGACGATGCTCGCCTTGGAGATACTCGAGGAGTTCGGGGGCGAAAACGCCATCTACCTGTCAACGCGGGTTTCGCTTTCCGCGCTTTACGAGCACTTCCCTTGGTTGAAAGAACGCGCAGACGCTATAAGTGTGATAGACGCAACCAAGTTGTATCCTTCACCAAGAGGGTTTACGGAATTACGCTCGTTCTCCGACGTCCTTTACGAGAAATTGGGAGAAGCGGAGAGACCCGCGACACTTGTCATTGATAGCTGGGAGGCGATAACGGCGGAGGAAGAAGAGAAGAAGATACAAGAGCTCGAGGCCGCGATAACTAACTTGGTACGACATTACGCAACGGAATACAAAATGAATTTGATACTCATTTCAGAAAGAACAGACACCACGTCGCTTGACTATCTCGTTGATGGGATTGTGGAGGTAGGGCGCATAACCATAGATTATCGAAGGGCGAGGGAATTGGTCTTAAAGAAACTCAGGGGAACCAGAATAGACCAGCATAAATATGGGTTTACCTTAGATGGTGGTCGATTCCGTTCGTTCCCTCCTTTTGAAAGAAGAAGAGTCGAGAAACCGAGAAGAGTAGAGATCGTGCCCAATACGGCCACGCATCTCTCTACCGGATGTGTGGAATTGGATACTATTTTGGGTGGTGGATTGAGCAAGGGGAGCACCGCTATGATAGAATACAGTGATGATTTAACCCTCCTGGGTTACCAATCGATCATCGCGCACATGATTATCAACAGCATACAGCAGGGGAATCACTGTGTGATCATCCCGAGTAGTGGCTGGGATGAGCGGAGGTTACGGCGGGGTATACTGCCCTTCGTTAAGGAAGAGGATTATCAAAAGTATCTCACCGTCTTCGAGATTCGGAGGGAGAAGAAAGTGGGGAGAGAGAACGTAAAAGTTTTGGAAGGGCTCTCAATGGATGAAGATTTTCCATTATTCACCAGTTACATTTCCCATCTCAATCCTCCGGTCATGGTTATTATCGGAACGGATTTGTTAGAGTATCAATACCGCCTGAAAACGCTGGGTAATCTTGAGGAGGCATTAGAGTTGTTTGCATATTGGATACCCGAGTTGCGGGAAGCAGGAAATGTAGCGGTATTTGGCATGCCTGCCAAGGGCGTAGTGGGCGAAGGGCTGGGTGAAATGCTAACAACGCGCTTTAGTTTGACGGTCTTCGACCGGAGTGTGGCTCTTTATTGCAATCGCCCTGATACCAAATTACACTGCCTGGAGAATGTTATCACCGAAGACGCGCTAACTCTAAGGCTGACACCGTATGTATGAAGGGCCAGTCAAAGGATCGTATGTATCACCCACCTATAGGTGCAGTCTTGTATTGGAAGAATCGCGAGTTGGCAAGTTAATCGTGCAGAAATGCGAACGAGAGTGATGGGATACATTATCCTTATGAACTGCGGTCTTTTTTTACTCAAAAACTTTTCTATGAAATGAGATGACTAGTAGAGTTCCTCCGGAATTAGCGGCTGCGCTCTTTCCCGGCGCAGGATTCTCCTTGCTGATAAAGGGAGAGCCGGGAACAGGAAAGACGATGCTCGCTTTGGAGATTCTCAACGAGCTGGGGGGCAAAAATGCGATCTACCTCTCAACGAGAGTTTCATTTCCGACTCTTTACCGGCAATTTCCTTGGTTAAAAGAACGTCCGGACTTTATCAGCTTGATTGATGCAACGAAGTTCTTTCCTTCTTCATCAGAGTATACGGGATTGCGCTCGTTCTCAGATGTCCTTTACGGTAAATTAGGAGATGTCGAAAAACCCGCGACACTCGTCATTGATAGCTGGGAAGCGATAACGGCGGAGGAAGAAGAGGAGGAGCTACAAGTGCTGGGCGCTGCAATAACTGACCTGGCAGGGCACGCAACGGAATTCAACATCAATCTGATATTTGTTTCGGAAAAACGAGGGACCACGATGCTTGATTATATCGCTGATGGCATCATAGAGCTCAGCCGCGCTACCGTCGATTACCGAAGGGCGCGGGAATTGGTCTTAAAGAAGCTCAGAAGAACCAGAATAGATCAGCATAAATATGGGTTTACCTTAGATGGTGGTCGATTTCGGTATTTCCCCCCGTTCGAGAGGAGGAAAGTAGAGAAGCCGAGAAGAGTTGAGATCGTGCCCAATACAGACACGCATCTCTCTACCGGGTGTAGAGAATTAGATAGCTTACTGGGTGGTGGATTAAGCAAGGGAAGCACCGCTCTGATAGACTACGGAGATGATTTATCCCTCTTCGCATACCAAGCTATCATCGCTCACATGATAATCAACAGCATACAGCAGGGCAATCATTGCGTGATCATCCCGAGTAGCGGATGGGATGAGCGGCGGTTGAGAAGGGGGATCGTGCCCTTCGTGAAGGAAGAGGATTATCTGAAGTATCTCACCGTCTTCGAGATACGTGAGGAACTGAAAGAGAGGAGAGAGAACGTGAAAGTTTTAGAAGGGCTGTCACTGAGCGAGGATTTTCCACGGTTCACCAAATTCATTGCTCAGTTAACCCCCCCCGTCATGGTTGTTATTGGAACGGATTTGCTGGAGTATCAATATCGGTTGAAAACGCTGGGCAACCTTGAGGAAGCGTTAGAGGCATTCGCCTACTGGATAATGGATTTGCGAGAGGCAGGAAACGTGGCTGTATTCGGCATGCCGACCGGGGGCGTCGTGGGTACGGGGCTGGGTCAAATGGTAAGAACGCGCCTGAACTTGGCGGTGCTCGATAGGAGTGTTATCCTTTATTGTAATCGCCCGGATACTAAGTTACATTGCCTGGAGAATGTCATCACGGAAGAGGCTCTGAAGTTAACGCTCACTCCGTTCGTATAACCTGCGGTTAGTTATTATCTTATCTACGGGATTTCTTTGCTGCTTCCGCAGATAACAACGTATATTCCTCATAGGCCCGCTTCAGGAACTTCGAGAGCACGATTGATGCGCAATAAAAGATCACGAGCGCAAAGAATCGTACATCTCTGAGGAGGTAATCGAAGGGAACGAAAGCTTCTGTCATACCTCCCAATTCTGCTAATCTATACCACCTCATTCCGTAGTAAACGAGCACATAAATATTGATTGCGAGTATACCCAGGGCAATGCCTTTATAGATCTTCACCAGATCTAACCAGTCTCCCTGTTTACTGGCCAACGAAAATATGTGCGCGAAAAAAATCCAGCCCACGAGAATAAGCGCAAGACCCGAGATCATACTTTCCCCCAGAGTTATCGTGTAGTCAAGGCTTATGACTATTCGCCATAAAAACGCCAGACCTATTATCACTAATAACGTCCGCTCATCAGTGAGAAGGGTGGCTATTAACTCTTTCGTGCCTAAATCTCTCAGCTTTTTTACCCGTGTGTATAAAAAGGGCGATATGATATGCAAAATTGCCTTTTCTTTTGACTTTGCGATATACGCCTCATGCATCTTTTTCGGATACGGTACTATCCACAGTACGGCACAATAAAACACCACTAATGCGATGTACCGTATATCTCTGAAAATGAAATCCAGTGGTAGATACGCTTCTACGGTGAGGAGCTTAAACCACCTCATCCCGTAGTAAATAAGGGCATAAATGTTTATGACCACCAGGCTGACGGCAATCCCGTGATATATATAATTAGAAATTATCCAGCCTTTTAGTTCCTTGGAGAGGCGATATACGTAAGCGAAGAGAACCCAGCCCAAGAAGATAAGAGCAAGACCTGAGATTAAACTTTCCCAAAAGGCTATCTCGCCGTCGAGACTTATAAACGTTCGCCAAAAAATCGCTACGAGTAGTATCCCCACTGCTGTCCGCCCACCCAGTATCCCCTTCTCAGATTCTTTATTGCCCATTTTTATCAGAGCTCTCCTCCTTATTTGAGGTGGTCACATTCACATACACGAGATAGGTTTGGAGGGTATATAAATAGATTTCGATTTTGATGTGAAAAAAGCGAAAGCTTTAAATGCGTGGCAAAAGTTCCATATAAAACAATCGTGTCACAAAAGTCCCATAGGTAAAGGGAGGACCAAAAACTCATGCTAATGGTTGAGCAGTTTCCTGCGCTCATAGTTGGGCTATCGCTGCTTTCTGCATTCACCATTCTCGTTGCCGGTTTTATAAACAAGAAATTCTGCTGTTTCATTTCTATTGCTACCATTTTTCTTCAATTCATCATGGCTATTTTTATCCTGAATCATGTCCTTACGGTTGGCACCATTTATTACTGGCTTAGCGGATGGAAGCCACCCTGGGGTATAGAGTATGTTATAGATGCCTTGAACGCATACGTATTGTTCATACTTCTACTTCTGAGCTTGATAAGTGCGATATACTCAAAGAGGAGCATAGAGCACGAATTACCTCACAAAATTGTTTCTTTTTATGTGGTTTTTCAACTCCTCGTCACGGGAATGTGCGGTATAACCGTGACTGGGGATATATTCAACATGTATGTGTTCCTCGAGATAATGTCTCTTGCTGCGTATGCATTAATCGCTGCTGCGGGTGGAAGAGCGCTGAAGGCGGGCTTCACGTATCTCGTCATGGGTTCTATTGGGGCATGCTTCTTCTTGCTGGGGATCGGGTTCCTCTATTCGGTAACGGGTTCGCTGAACATGCACGACCTCTCGCTTTTATTGCCGCCGTTGTATGGGAATAGAATAGTTCAGGCGGCTTTTGTCTTCTTCTTAGCGGGATTGGGCATAAAAATGGCTTTCTTCCCGCTCCATACGTGGCAACCTGATGCATATTCGGAAGCTCCTTCCGCGGTTAGTGTGATAATATCGGCAGCGATGTCAACGGTTTCAATCTATGCATTTATAAGGGTCCTCTTTTCTGTCTTCACCACGCAATTCATCCAGATTTACGCGCCCCTTACCACTGTTATTTCTTGGTTAGCAGCAATAGCCATAATTTTTGGTTCTGTCTATGCGGTAGCACAGTATAACCTGAAAAGGATGTTTGCGTATTCGAGTGTAGCGCATGTGGGCTATATTATGCTTTCTGTGGGAATTTGCACTTCCACAACCTTAGGACTAACTCCTGCGGTGATGCATTTACTGAACCATGCATTGATGAAGGGCTGTCTGTTTTTAATTGCTGGTGCTTTTATTTATAAAAAAGCGGAACTCAGGGATATAGCGAAATTCCCTGGTTTGGGCAGGAAAATGCCTTATACGGGCATAGCCTTCATTTTTACTGCTCTCGCGATGTGTGACATCCCACCAAGTGCGGGATTTGTTACAATATTATATCTAATACTTGCCTTCCTGGACGCGGGTCAATTTATATTTGCGGCAGTGATACTCTTTAGCGTGATTGTTACCTTCTTTTATTTTTTCCATGTGGTAGAAGTGATGTATCTGAGAGTAGGAGTTGAGGAAGAGATAGAAAAAGAAAGAGGCGATATACCAATGAGTATGCTCATCCCGGTGTATGTCCTCGCAGCTCTCTCTTGGATCGTGGGGGTTATCTGGCTCATGAAGATACCTTTTCCCATAGTGGATGCGGTTAATTCAATGTTTGGATTGGGGGTGGTGCCATAATGATAGCGGCGGAAGTTGCCTGGCTATGTTTTCTCTCTCCTTTGGTCGGTGCGCTTTTATCCCCTGTTCTGGCCAGAATTCATCCCAAGCTCAGAGATTATGGAGCGGTGTTTTTCTCTTTTCTCGCAGCGTTATCCGCCGTGATGCTCATACCCTATTTATTTAATCCGTCAAAATTGCCAATCGAGAGCGCTTTTGTGTGGCTTTCCTCCCCCCTAGAATTGAAAGCTGGTGTTTTGATTGATCCTTTGAGCATAGTGATGGCGAATGTAGTTGCTGTTATCAGCTTCATAATAATGGTCTACTCCCTTGGGTATATGAAGGGAGACCCTGCCTTAACAAGATGGTGGATGTGGATGAATCTTTTCATTGGTAGTATGCTCCTTCTGGTTCTCGCCAATAACTTGCTATTTCTCTTCATCGGATGGAAAATGGTAGGTCTCTGCAGCTGGGGGTTAATAGGTTTTTACAAAAATGACGAGGAGAAATACTGGATAGGTGGTCCTGCTCCCACTAAATACACCACCCCATCCCATTGCGGCTTAAAAGCTATGGTTGTAACCTCTGCTGGTGATGTTGTCATGTTAGGTGGGATTCTTATAATGTATTCCTATGCTAGAACCTTGAACATCCTGGAACTCTATGAGACGTCATCAATATGGATACCGGAAATGGCAAAGTCATCGGGAACGATCTTACTGATGAGTATTATGCTTCTTGCAGGACCCATCGGTAAGTCTGCACAATTTCCACTTCACGAGTGGCTTCCGGAAGCTATGGCCGGTCCCGGTCCCGTTTCAGCCCTGATCCATGCAGCAACAATGGTAAAAAGCGGCGTTTATATGGTTGCCAGATTAATACCAATTTTCTTCTACGGCTATTGGGTAGCTGGATGCAGCGAAGCCTCTTATTTCTTCATTTTAACCGCCTGGATAGGTGTATTCACAGCCTTTTTGGCAGCTACTCAAGGTATGGTCTCCTTAGAACTGAAAAAAGCTCTTGCCTATTCTACCGTTAGTCAGATAGGCTACATGATGCTTGCATTAGGGGTAGCAGGATTAACTGCGTCCAGTTTAGTGGGAGGCTTTACATCAGGAATGTTTCACCTGGTAAATCATGCACTGTTTAAGGCTTGTCTCTTCCTTTGCGCTGGCTCGGTCATTCACACTGCCGGCTCTATCTATATGAACGATATGGGCTCCCTCAAAAAGTACATGCCGTTTACCTGGATTTTCATGTTAATTGCTGCCCTATCTTTGATGGGTGTCCCACCACTGCCCGGATTTTGGAGTAAAGACGCTGTTCTTCTTTCATGTCTATCAGCCCATAATTACCCGTTATTCGTATTCGCTTTAATTACCGTAATCTTAACTTCATTCTATACGCTACGCTTTATAGGAATGGTTTTTCATGGAAAGAAGAGCGAGAATATAGAAAATAGAGAGAAAAAAGGTTCGCATCTCGGTGAAGCCCACCGTGCAATGGTGGTTGCATGCGGTGTTTTAGCTATCATGATCATTCTAATTGGCATAATAGGTCCCACCGCAGAGAATTTATTACACGAGGCATTTGGATATACCCTGATAGAAAAACTTCATCTGCCACTTGAACATGCTGCCGAGCAATCGATACCCCATTTATTAGTGCCTCTTCTCTCAGTAATTTCTGTGGTTATAGGTATTGTACCGGCATATTTATTTTACATATCAAGAAAAATAGATCCAGAGGACATTTTGGAGAAGCATGCATATATGAAGATGCTTCATAAGTTCTTCTGGAACAGGTGGTACATAGATCGTTTCTATTACCTGTTTTTCGTAGGTGGACTGACCGAGCTTTTTACTCGTGTACCAAAGTATATTGAAAATCCACTGGATAGATTGTATCATCATAAAGTTCCCGCTGGAATGATTGCGATTTCTTCTCGAGTACCGAAGTATATTGAAAATCCACTGGATAGATTCTATCATATGAAAGACTCCCTCGGGAGAGTCTCACGGATAAGCATTCCCGCTGGAATGATTGCGATTTCTTCGAATGTACCGAAGTATATTGAAAATCCACTGGATAGATTCTATCATAAGAAAGACTCCCTCGGGAGAGTCTCACGGATAAGCATTGCCGCTATCCCCGGAGCAATCTATAGTGGGACGAAGCGCATTCGAATTGAAACTGGATCCTTAGGATATAATCTAATGTATGTCCTTATATTCTATATTGGCTTCATCCTTTTCATCTTTTTAATATTTTTGGGGGTGATAAAATGATACCTCTTCTTCTCCAAATATTAGCAGTACCAATTATAACCTCCGCATTCA